>JAJZHR010000192.1 GCA_021810815.1 Acidobacteriota bacterium
AGCGTAAAGACGTGGCAGCAAAACCAGACGCAGCATGAGTGCCGCAGCAGCGTCCGGCATAGCTCTGACAGCGGGTCAGCCCACCGCTTTCTTCACCACGTCGATCACCTCCGCCGGCTTCCAGTCGTTGCTCGGATACCATGCCAGCACTTTGCCGTCCGCTCCCACCACCACGGTCGAGAGCGAGTGCGTCAGCGTCCCCTTCTCACCCGCCGTCACGCCCACATCGAAGTAGCTTGTCAGCTTCGGCAGTTCGCTCTTGCTTGGCGCAGCGAACGTCCAGTGCGCAAACGTCTCCTTCGTGTAGAGGCCCGTGTACGCCCCTCCATAGCTGCGCAGCACCACAGGCTTGTCATACACCGGATCGAAGCTGATGCTCAGCAGGTGGGTCTTCGCCTTCAGCGCTGGATTCGCCGAAAGCGCCTTGTCGATCTCCGCGAAGTTGCGGCTCATCCTCGCGCAGTAGTCCGACAAAGGGCAGCGCGTGTAGATGAACGTGATCAGCAGCACCTTGCCCTTGAACTGGCCGATGCTGATCTGCTTCCCGCTCTGATCCAGCAGTTTGAAGTCCGGCACGGCGTCGCCCGCCGTGGGCACATGGTACTGTGTTGGCGGCACGTAGTCCGGCCTGGCCTGCGCCACCACCACGATCTCGTCCAGCAGCGGGTCGGCCCCATCGCCGCCCACCAGCAGCTTCCCTGTGATCACGTCTCCGGGGTGCAGCTCGCTCAGGATCGCGGGCGTCTTCAGCTTGTAGGGCATGGTCATCGCGTCCATGAAGCCCTTGATCTCGTCCGCATCCAGCGTCACTTCTCCCGCCGCAGGGTTGGTCGAAACCACCTTGCCGCGCACACGGTAGACCTTCGCCACGCCCACTGCGACCTGCTGCTGCGGCGCGGGCGCGCTCTTCTTGCATCCGATAAAGCCAGCCCCCGCCGCCACAGCAGCCGCAGCAAGCGACCAGGCCGCCACCCGCCGCCAAACAAACCCAGTTGCCATATCTCCCCCGCTCATCGCGCGATGCATTCCCCTTCAGCTTATTCCTTTCCGAACAGGCTTTTGTAGTGGAAGCGGTAGCGCACCTCAGCATATATCTCCCGCGGCGCGTTGTAATGGAAGCCGCCGAAGGTGAGGCTGTTGTCCAGCAGGACGCGGTGGTTGGTGACATTGGTCGCGTCGATGGAAGCCGTGACGCGCTCGCCGAAGGTCTTGCCAAGCGAAAGGCTGAGGCTCGTGTCGTGGGGAAGGTATTCGCCGGGATATTCGGCGTTGGGGTCGCCGTTGCTGAAGCCCGATCCGTAGTAGAGATTGGTCGAGGCATACACCTTCCCCGGGAGCGACGCATTGAAGCCGACGTTCAGCGTGTTTCTCTGGTCGTGGTCCAGAGGCGTGTAGTTGAATCCGGCATCGCATTGCGGCGCGCTGAAGGGATAGCAGACCAGGCCGCCGGTGATGGCGCCTCTCTGCTCGGCAAGCTGGTTCGAGTAGGCCAGATGCGCCTGCCCGAACCTCCACTGGGTCGGCGAGTGGATCGTCAGTTCCCATCCCTGGATCAGCACCCCA
Source organism: Acidobacteriota bacterium (assembly GCA_021810815.1). Taxonomy (GTDB): domain Bacteria; phylum Acidobacteriota; class Terriglobia; order Terriglobales; family Acidobacteriaceae; genus JAJZHR01. Next base: position 1,564 of record JAJZHR010000192.1, read on the forward strand.
TCCACGGTGACGGGAAAGAAAATATTCGATTCGCCCACATTCGAGTGGTCCAGAAAATTGTTCGCCCGCGTCTCGAAATTGTCCGCGTCCAGCAACCATCCGCGGAAAGGTATCTGCACACCGAACTGGTGCTCCTCGTCCCGCTCGCCGCGCAAAGGAAGAAAGCTCGTATTGGCGCTGTTCGCATAGCCAAGGAGAGGGCCGGACGCGGTGAGCAGCGGCGGCGGCTGGTAGTAGCGCCCATAGAAGCCGCGGAAGACCCAGTCGAGCCTGGGTATTTGCAGAGCGATTCCGAAGCGGGGCTCGTTCGCCACCTCCGCGACGTCCGCATTGAACTGCGATGCGCGCAAGCCCGCGATCAGTGTCAGCCAGCGCGCGGCCTTGTAGTTGTCGGAGATGTACTCCTCCGTCAGGCCCGCCGCAGCTCCCTCTCGAATCGAGAAATTCCTGAAGCTGCCATCGTTGAACACGGAGCCGAAGACATAGCTGTCATGCTGGCCAAAGGAGTAGAAGCCCGCCTGCAGCGTGTTGTTGGCGATTTGCGTGGTCACTGAAGCCTGCATCCCCGCGTAGTTCGAGGCGCGGTCGGACGTAGTCGCCACCGGCAGATCGTTGGGGTTCGGGTCGTAATTCGCGCTGTTGTAGTGGTAGTAGGGCGAAACCTGCAGCATGGTGGAGCCGTTGAACGTATGCGCCCAGGTGAAGGCTGAAAAGCCGTCCACCTCATGCTGCCCGTCCCTCAGCCCGCTGGAGTCGTACTGTTGATTCTCGTAATCCTTCGGATTCGGATCGTAGGGGATCTGGAAATAATCCGCCCGCAACTGCGATACCAGCCGGAACTGGTCGCGCGGCGTGCGGTTGTACACCAACGAGGAGAAGCCTCCATAGCCATTCGCAGCGTCATGGTACGCCTTCGAGATCGGTGGCATCAGACCGTAGTCCGTCCTGTTGCCGTTCAGGCTGGCGTAGTAGGCGAACTTCTCCTTGTGGCTGCCAAAGTTGATCTGATCGTTCGTCTGCAGAAAGCTGCCCGCGCTCATAAAAAGCTCGGCCTCGTTGTCGCGCTCGAAGCCGGTGCGGGGCGAGATATCGAAACTGCCGTAGGTGCGGTCGCCCACATCGGCGTTGTAGCTGCCGCGCTGGACTTCAAGATAGTCGATGTCCTTGGGATCGATCTGCGGGCCGAGGTTGCTGGCGATATTCGTGTTCGGTATCTCGACGCCGTCGATCTCCCAGCTCACCTGGTGGCCACCGCGCACATGCAGCATGTCATGCACCATGTACGCCCCCGGAACATAATCCGTGATCATCGACATGCTGTCCGAGCGGTCCGCCCCCGGGGTCCTGGCAATGTCCATGCGATTCACCAGCGTAGTCGGCGTCACAGAATTGACATTCGCCACATCTGTTTGCGACGTCACCTCGATCGACTGCTTCACGCTCCCCACCTGCAACTGGAAGTGAAGGATCGGCGAGGAGCCGGAGAACACCGTCACCGTTTGCCGCAGCGTGTCGAAGCCATTGCCGGAGATGCTCACCGTGTAGTCGCCGAGCGGCAACGTGAGCAGGGAGAAATAGCCGTCCTGGTTGGTCTGGACGGTCTGCTTGTAGGCCGAGTTCGCGGCCTGCACCACAACCATCGCATTGCTGACTGGCCGATGCTGCGGATCATGCACAATCCCTTGCAGCTCTCCAAACACAGTGGCCCCCGCCGGCAAAGCAGCAAGGCACACGCTCGCCGCCAGCAAAATCAACTTCCAAATCCGCATGCAACTCTCCCTTTTCCGGCAGCCATTTTGGCTGCGTCTCAAGGCCTGCGAGGCAGAGAGCGCATCTTGAAGACGGCAAGGCGAACGCCGGCTCCCGGACACGGCAACTTCATTCTCAGCGGCCTGTCCCGTCCTGCTGGATTAGTGCGCTTTGCTATGCGGCGGGAGGAGCGCGGGGGTTGCGCTGAGAACGGCCCCGGAGAGCAGGGCGAAGGAATGGAAGCTGGCACGAGAGCCGGGACGCCTGCAGGATCGCGCTCAGTCCGCTGCTCGAACCGGCCAATGCAGACGCGCTGCTCAGGCTTTGCGCCTCCATGCGATAGGGACAGGCAGGCCCCTGAAGTGCCGCGCCGCGCTCCTTGGCGGCTGCAACCATCCGCTCATGCTGCGACATCAGGCAGTGGTGGGCACCGTTCGCGCGACAGCACGCCGGAAGAGCATCCTCCTGCCAGGCCGCAGCCAGCAGCGGAGACGCAGGCTGCAACATCGCAGCGAACAGCAACAGAAAAATTGTCGCCAGCTTCCGCATAGCTCAATACTACATGCCACGCGCCGCACCTCGAATCCACGCGCCGAGCGCCGAAACCGAGTGGGCGCGCGTCCCAAGCATGAGTCTTCGCCCGAAATTCGAATCGGGTGCCCCATTCATCGCCCACTCATCGCGATGAGTGGGCGTGCCAGGCGCCCCGTGTCTTGGCGGGTGGGCCCAAGTCTGAAGCAGGTCTGAAGATAGATCACCCCCGGCAGGTATAAAGTCTTCATAGGTCCCTCGCTCACAAATGCCAAACGCGACGCAACCGGAGCGCAGTTCCCAGCGCCACCTCCTGCCCATGCAGGTGGAGCTTGCGCTGAAGCGCGGAGCGACCATCCTCACGGCCAACCAGAGAGCGGCTCGCACCCTGCGGCGCGCCTTCGCAAGCCTCCAGCTCCAGCAATCGCAACCCGTCTGGACGCCCCCGGCCATTCTCAGTTGGAACGCATGGACCAACTCCCAATGGCAGCGGCTGCTGCTCGACGGAGCGGAGGATCGCCTTCTGCTCTCGCAGCCCCAGGAGCACGCCATCTGGGCCAGCATCATCGGCTCCGACAAAAACGTACAGACGCTCCTGCGCCACGACGCACTCGCCGACCTGGCACAGCGCGCATGGCTCTCCCTCGCCACGATTCGCGGTCTGCATCGCCTGCGCGACTGCAACGGCAGCCTGGACGCGGAGACGTTCGGCCGCTGGGCCGTCGAGTTCGACCGCCGCTGCAAGCGCGAGCGCTGGCTCTCCAGCTCCCAGCTCGATCTGGCGCTCAGCGACCACCTCCTCTCCGGACAGCTCGCCATCGCCGAGCCAGCACTGGCCCTCGTCGGCTTCGACCGCCTCACCCCCGCCCAGGAAGCCCTGTGCATCGCTCTCCGCCCCGCGCGAATCCCCTGCGAACATCTCCCCCTCGCGGCCGATCCCGAAAAGCGAACGCTCGTCGTCGCCGAGGACACCGAAGAGGAAGCCTACGCTGCCGCATGGAACGCCCGCGCCCTGCTGGAGGAGAACCCGCAGGCGCGCATCGCCGTCATCCTGCCAGACGTTGCCGCGCGGCGCAGCGAACTCGAGCGCGCCTTCCGCCATGTGCTCGCTCCCGAACTCGACGGCATCTCCGCAGCCTCCACGCCGCCGCCCTTCGAGTTCTCGCTCGGCAAGCCGCTCGCCCGCCTGCCGATGACCTCCACCGCTCTGACCATCCTGCTCTGGGCCAGCCAGCCCCTTCCCTTTGCGCAATGCTCCCACCTGCTGCTCTCGCCCCACTTCGGCAGCGGCGGCGCCGACCTGAACGCCCGCGCCGAACTGGACGAATACCTGCGCCGCAAGTCCAACCTCCTCCAGCCAGAGGTCTCCATCGACTGGCTGATCGCAAAGCTCGAAAACCAGCCGCGCCTCGATTCCCTCCGCCAAGGCCTGACCTCCGCCCTGCGCATCGCACGCGAGGCAGGCCTTCAGCGGCCCCGGAAAGGCCTCGCCGGATCCCAGAAAAGCCCCGGCAGCAGCACCAAAAGCCACTCCGAATGGGCTGCCGTCATGCAGGCTGTTCTCGCCTCCGTCGGCTGGCCCGCCACGCGTACACTCGACAGCGCGGAATTCCAGCTTCTCCGCAAATGGCAGGGCCTGCTCGACCAGCTCGCAACCCTCGACTTCGCCGACCTGGCCACAGACGCTCTGAATACCTCCTCCCGCAGCAATC
>JAJZHR010000193.1:0-4671 GCA_021810815.1 Acidobacteriota bacterium
CGATGGAGCCGATGCCGAGCCCGCCTCCCAGGGCCATCAGGGCGAGGATGATGATCGGGAACAGGATGGGAGCGGGGAAGGCGGCGGCGATCTGGACGATGGGCTGAACGATGCGCGCGAGCTTCGGGTTGAAGCCGATGGCGACGCCAACGGGGATGGTCCACGCCGAGGCGAGCAGCAACGAGAGGTTCACGCGCAGGAAGGTGGCTCCAGCGCCTTCGAGGATGAAGAGGAGTTCGCCGCCGCTGATGGCGCGGAGCTTCAGGAGAGCGCTGCCGGCGGCGTAGAGAACGACGCCCCCAACTACAATCAGGGCGACGGCGCGCAGCCATGTTGCGGGCCCGTTCTTTGCGGAGGTGTGCACGGTCTGCTGCGAGTGCTTCTGCTCGCGGCGGAGCGCAATGTCGCGGTAGATGCGTTCGCTGAGCGGCTGCAGGGTGCGGTGGCGGATGGCGCGCAGAGTGTGGGAATGCTGGATGAGGTGGAGGATCGGAGAGCGCACGCGATCCACGCTGGCGGACTGCTCGAGCTTGAATTTGTCGCTCCATGCGATGATCGGCCTCCAGACGACCTGGTCGGTGGCGACGATGATGGCGATGATGGTGGCGATGCCGTAGACCATGGCGGGGATATTGTTGGCCCCGGCCGCTGTCTGCAGGTAGGAGCCGAGGCCGGGCAGGCGGAAGTCGCGGTCGCCCAGCACAAACATTTCGCAGGCCATCAGGAAGAACCATCCTCCGGCGACGGAGATCATCGAGTTCCAGATCAGGCCGATGGCGCCGTAGGGAAGCTCAAGCTGCCAGAAGCGCTGCCACGCGGAGAAGCCGTAGATGCTGGACGCCTCCTGCAATTCCTTGGGCAGGCCTTTCAGCGAGGAGTAGAAGCTGAAGGCCATGTTCCACACCTGTCCGGTGAAGATGAGCAGGATGGCGCCGAGTTCCACGCCGAGCTGGCGCGTGGGGATGAGCGCGACCATGGCCAGCATGACTCCGGGAAGGAAGCTGAGCACGGGGATGGATTGCAGGATGTCCAGGGTGGCGATCATCAGGGCTTCGGCGCGCTTGTTGTAGGCGGCGATGTAGCCGTAGCCGACAGCAAAGACGAGGCTGAGCAGATAGGCCAGGCCGATGCGGACGACGGAATAGAAGGCGTACAGCGGCAGAGCGGAGGGCGACAGCGAGATGTTGAACTCCGGCTGCGCCTTGCTGAGCCAGAAGCGGGCGATTTGAAGCACGCCGAAGAAGGCGGCGAGGCAGAAGGCGGCGACGGTGAGGTCCAGGACGAAGGGCCAGCTGCGCTTCACCACCTGCGAGCGCGCCAGCATGTGCGTGTGTTGCTGCAGGCTGTGGGCAAAGCGCTGGTCGGGCTCCTGCATCAGTCCACCATCTCTTCGACATTGGGGTCCTCAGACCTTGGGGACTCGAATTCGCGCTCGGAGCGGATGAAGCAGCGGCGGGACGCGTCGAAGTCGAATAGCTCGGCGTAGCGGCCCCAGTTGATCGCGGTTTCGAGTTGTCGCAGGGTCTCCTCTTCGCTGAACTGCTCGTCCAGCACATCGTGGAAGAATTCTTCTGGAACGGTGTGGTCGCTCTTGGCGCCCAGGGCGCGGACGATCTGCCGCAGCAGAAGGATGTGCTTGGTGGCAGCGGCGCGGAAGATATCCTTGCGCTCGATGATGCCGGAGCTTGCGAAGGCTCGCCCCTTGTCCGTGATCATGGCGTCGCCCTCGCTGACTGTCAGGAAGCCGAGCAGTTGCGCCGCATCCATGATAGGCAGCAGGTCGTCCACCTCGAAGGCAAGATCATCGGCCAGCCGATAGATGTCCGCCTTGCCGTTGTGGTCTGCGAGGATTTCAACCAGTCCGGCAATGCCGCCGGGGCGCGCGTGCGGCAGCATCTGATAGTGCATCTGCCGCTGGTCGCGGACGGTCTTCTGCGCTCCGTTGGAGGGAGCGGAGGGCAAGGCTCCGGGGGTGGTGTCCGGCTGCGTCAGAACCTTGTAGATGTAGTCCACCATCTGCGTGAAGGCGGGGGCTTTGCGGTCGCGCATCTGCGCCAGGCCAACCTTGAAATCGACGCGGATGTGTCCGGGGTTGCGGCCCAGGACGATGATGCGGTCGGCGAGCAGGACCGCCTCCTCGATGTTGTGGGTGACGAGGAAGATGGCCTGCGTGGGGATGGTCTTCTGTTGCCACAGCTCCATCAGTTCGCCGCGCAGCGTCTCTGCCGTCAGCACGTCGAGCGCAGAGAAGGGCTCGTCCATGAAGAGGACTTCGGGTTCGACGACCAGGGCGCGGGCAAAGCCGACGCGCTGGCGCATGCCGCCGGAGAGTTCCTTGGGATAGGCGGCCTGGTAGCCGTCGAGTCCGACGGTGCGGAGGATCTTCTGGCTGCGCGAGCGGCGCTCGGCGGGCGGCATTCCGGACGCTTTCAGTGGTGCTTCAACATTTTCAAGCACGGTGAGCCAGGGGAAGAGGGCGAAGCTCTGGAAGACGATGGAGACGCTCAGGCGCGCGGTTGCGATGGGCTCGCCGTGCCAGTAGACCTGGCCGGCGCTCGGCGCGGAAAGGCCGGTCAACATGCGCAGCAGCGTCGATTTTCCTGAGCCGGAAGGTCCAAGCAGGGCGACAATCTCTCCCGGAAAGATGGAGAGATCGGTCGCCGAGATGACCTGAATGCGGTTCTCGCTCGGCTGAGCGTAGTATTTCTCGACACGTTCGGCGCGCAGGATGGGCGTCTGCATAGGCTTGATTGTTATGGCAGTTTCAGTCTATTGTTCTTGCGTTTTCGAGCCGGTGTGAAAAACGTTCTGAGCGGCCAGCGTATCATTAGACGAAGCTCATCTGGAATCGGATGGCCGACTTGAGCAAACAGACGAACGCGCGCAGCGCATGATCCCAAGCAACACGACAGGCCAGGAGCGCATGACAGACACGACCGCGACAAATAACACCAAGCCACGGGTGCTCGTAGCCGACGACGAGCATGTGATTGCCAATACGCTCACCATCATCCTGAACCAGAGCGGCTTTGACGCGCACGCAGCCTACAGCGGCGAAAAGGCCGTGGAGATGGCGCTGAGCCTAAAGCCCGATATGCTCATCAGCGACGTCATTATGACCGGCATGACCGGCATCGACGCCGCGATACAGATTCGCGCGCATCTGCCCAGGTGCAAGATCCTTCTGTTCTCCGGCCAGGCGGCCACGGCCGACCTGCTGGAGAAGGCGCGGACCCAGGGGCACGAGTTCGAAATCCTGGCCAAGCCGGTGCATCCCACGGATCTGCTGGCCAAGCTGCGCGGATAACTCCGCAATACCGGTTGCAGGAACCCGGCTGCGGCGCGCCAACCTACATCTCCCGGCGGCCGTCCATGGCGCGCGCCATGGTCACTTCGTCCGCATACTCGATGTCGCTGCCGGCGGGAACGCCGGTGGCGATGCGCGTGATCAGGACGTTCGGAGCAGCGATCCGCGCCTGCTGGGCAAGATGCGACGCCGTCGCCTCGCCTTCCGTGGTCGGCGAGGTGGCCAGAATGACCTCGTCCACGCCGCCCTCCCTCAGCCTCTCCAGCAAATTCCCGATGCGCAACTGCTCCGGCCCGATGTCGTTGAGCGGAGACAGCGTGCCATGCAGCACGTGGTACACGCCGTTGTAGCCGCGCGTCTTCTCGATGGTGGCGATGTTGGTGGGCTCCTCCAGAACGCACACGACGCGGTGGTTGCGCGTCGGGCTGGTGCAATAGAGGCAGGGATCGACGTCGGTGATGTTGTTGCAGATGGAGCAGAGGCGGAGCTGTGCTTTCAGCTCGCGGATGGAGCTGGCCAGCGCCTCGGCCTCCTGCTTGTCCGCGCGGAGAATGTGGAAGGCGAGCCGCTGCGCTGTCTTGCTGCCGATGCCGGGCAGCTTGCGCAGCTCCTCGATGAGCCGCGCCATGGGTTCGGCGAATCGTGCCACTGGGGAAGTGCTCCTTCAGGTGCTGCCTGCTGCGGTTGAGCTGTCGAGTTGCGAAAGGCTGGCTGTGCGTGTCGCGAGGGAGCCAATTGGCGAAATCATGCTCTTCGAGAGCAGTATCTCACGCAGCCATGCTATGCTGGCGAGTTTCATACAAGCCATGAAAACTGACACGCAGAAGTTCGACAATACGATCCAGTCCACGCTCCTCGCAACCTCGCCGCGCTTCAAAGCGAACGCCGCCGCTCTGCTGGCTTTGCTGGAAGAGCAGCAGCAGCAGCAGTCGGCCATCCGAGAAGGCGGCGGCATGAAGGCCGTGGAAGCGCAGCACGCCAAGAAGCGGCTTACCGTGCGGGAGCGGCTGGCGCTGCTGCTGGACCCCGGAACCGAGCTGCTGGAGCTTGGCCTGTACGCCGCGCACGGCATGTACGAGGAGTGGGGCGGTGCGCCTGCCGCCGGCGTCATCGCCGGGCTGGGCCGCGTGGCCGGGCGGATGGTCATGATCATCGCCAACGACGCTACGGTGAAGGCCGGCGCGTTCTTTCCCATGACGGCGAAGAAGGTGCTGCGCGCGCAGCACATCGCTCTGGACAATCACATTCCAACGCTCTACCTGGTGGACTCCTCCGGCGTGTTTCTGCCGCTGCAGGAGGATGTTTTCCCTGACCAGGACGACTTTGGCCGCGTCTTCCGCAACAACGCCGTGATGTCCGCCAGG
>JAJZHR010000193.1:4681-5547 GCA_021810815.1 Acidobacteriota bacterium
AAGGCATTCCGCAGATCACGGCCATCATGGGCATGTGCGTTGCCGGAGGCGCGTATCTGCCGGTGATGACGGACACGGTGCTGATGACCGAGGGCAGCGGCCTCTTCCTGGCGGGGCCGGCGCTGGTGCAGGCGGCCATCGGGCAGAAGGTGAGCGCGGAGGATCTGGGCGGCGCCGCGATGCACTCTGAGATTTCCGGCACCGTGGACTTCAAGGAGCCGAACGACCACCTGTGCATCGCTCGCCTGCGGTCGCTCGTTGGCAAGCTGGGGCAGAGGCAGCTTGCGCCGTTCGATTGCGGGCCGTTTGACGCGGCGAAGGACGCTCCAAAGTATGCGGCGGAGGACTTGTATGGCCTGATCGACCCCGACCCCGCCAAGGCTGCGAGCAACAGCTATGACATGCGCGAGGTGATTGCGCGTCTGGTGGACCGGTCGGAGTTTGACGAGTACAAGGCGGACTTCGGCCGCACGCTGCTCTGCGGATACGCTCGCATTGGCGGCCATGCCGTGGGCATCGTCGCCAACCAGAAGACGCACCAGCAGGCCACGGCTCCGACGGGCGAGAAGAGGACGGAGTTCGGCGGCGTGATCTACACCGAGTCCGCGCAGAAGGCGGCGCGCTTCATCATGGACTGCAACCAGTCGCTGATACCGCTCATCTTCCTGCACGACGTCAACGGCTTCATGGTGGGCCGCGATGCGGAGTGGACGGGCATCATCCGCGCCGGCGCGAAGATGGTCTCCGCCGTGTCCACGTCTGTCGTCCCGAAGATAACCGTGATCGTCGGCGGCAGCTTCGGCGCAGGCCACTACGCCATGTGCGGCAAGGCTTACGATCCCCGCTTCGTGTTTGCATGGCCGACG
>JAJZHR010000194.1 GCA_021810815.1 Acidobacteriota bacterium
ACCAGGAAGCAGGCGGCCGCCGAGGCGGCGCATTCCGGCAGCGGAGGCGCGCAGAGGGGCAAGTCCAAGGCGGGCAAGGGGAAGCAGCACACGGTGGCAGCCAGCAAAGGCGAGACGGTTCCGGCGGTCTCGCTGGCAGCCGCCTCCGAGAAGATTGCGGCGCGGAAGACTGCATCGCCGAGGCCCCCTGAGACTGCCAGCCTGAACCATGATTCCAAAGCCGCCGCCACCCGCGACCAGAAGGCCGCCAAGGCGGCTGCGGTCGAGACCGTGGCAGCGGATGCCGCCACTGCGGCGCGCATCCATGCGTGGGAGCGGCACAGGCGGCAACAGGCCGCCCCGGCAGGCCAGACGGGAAGCCAGACGGGAAGCCACGGGTCGCAACGCAGTCCGGCAACCGCCGCCGCTGCGCCTCCTCCACCGGACCCGAGGCTTTTGAACGCCGACGAAAAGCTGCTGGCCGGGCATCCGCAGGCAGCGAGACGGCTGGCTGCTGCGCGGCAGAGCTCTGGCGCCGGGGCGACATCGGCAACCGATGCGGAAAAGACTTCCGGGGCAGCGCCGTCGGCAGACGCCAAAGGGCAGCAGCGAACAGCGCACCCCGCAAGCGCGGAGCGGAATCCGGATGGGACATCGTCAACGGAAGTCGCGCACCCGAGCGAAGACAGCAGTGTGGCTTTGCCGGCCGATAACGAGAATGCCATCGATGATGCGGACGAGAGCAGTCCCGCAAAGCCGGAGACTGCCCTGGGACAAGCAGGACAAGGGGATACATCGGAAGCATCGCGCGGGCTGACGGCCGAGGCCGAGGCCGCGACGGCGAAGGTTCCAGGGCTGGATCCTGTGCTGTTCAACCGCCGCGGCGGCCTGATTGTGCCGCCGCCGCTGCGCGGCTCGCGGGAGATTCTGGTGCATCAGAACACGATGGCAGACCAGGAAGGGCTGCTGCGGGTGAAGGATGACGCAGACCTGCTGCAACTGCGCCGCGAGCGGCAACTGGTCGCTCTTCCGGAGACGGAAGAGATGCGGGTGGCGGAGCAGTTGCCGGAGAACCGCCGCTTCTGCCGCCCCTGGACGAACACGTTTCTGGTGGATATTGGCCGCTCGCACTACGCGCGCTTCCACCAGCCGCTGCAGGTGAACTCGGCGGTGCGGACCGTCGCCTTCCAGCGCAGGCTGCGCCGGGTCAACGGCAACGCTGCGCCGATCAAGGGGGACACAGCGTCTCCGCACCTGACCGGCGAGACGATCGACATTGCGAAGCGGGGTCTGTCGATGACGGAGATTGCGTGGATGCGCGGGTACCTGCTGCCGCTGCAGCAGGAAGGAAAGATCGACGTGGAGGAGGAATTCCAGCAGTCGGTGTTCCACATCAGCGTGTACAAGAGCTACGCTGCGCCGGCCGCAAATCCGAAGTCGCAGGCGGCGCACAAGAGCAGGTCTTCCCTGCTGGCGGTTGGGATTCACTAGCGGAGATCGCGGATCGCCTCGTCGCATGTTCTGCTGCCGAAGCGCGAAAAAACTGCACATGCAGCGCGGAGCGACGCTTTGCCGCCAGAATTCGTCGGTGGCGATTTCTCTTGCGCCGCGCAGGCCATTCGGGGCTACAATTCAGACGCTCATCGCAACCCATCGCATTGTCAGCCTTGAACGAGGTAGCCCATGTCCGAAGAGCCGTCCGTCACGCCGATTGCCGCCCCGATTGCCGCCCCGGAGCCGGTCGCAGTCCCATCCGCGCCTGGAGCCGGCCTGAGCCAGGCAGAGCCAGCTCTGAGCCAGGTCCAACGGGTCGTGAATACTTTCATCGCTCCCAGCAAGACGTTCACGGACATCCGCCGCAGCGCGAGCTGGTGGATGCCGTTTCTGCTTTCGCTCGCCTTCGGCATGGGCTTCACGATGACGGCGATCCACCAGATCGGCTATGAGAAGCTGGCCGATGGCGTGATCGCGCAGAGCGCTTCCCTGCAGAACAACATCGACGCAGCAACGCCAGCGCAGGCGGCGCAGATTCACGCCAAGGTGGAGGCGCAGTTCCAGTACATCGTGTATTCGACGCCGTTGGTGATTCTGATCGTTGGCCTGCTTTGCTCCGCGGTGCTGCTGGCGACGGTGAACTTCGGGCTGGGAGGAGAGGCGAAGTTCGGGCAGATGCTGGCGGTGTGGTTCTATGGGACGCTGCCGCTGATGCTGATTTCCCTGCTGGCGGTGATTGCCATCTTCGCCGGGCTGAATCCGGACAACTTCAATCTGCAGAGCCCGATCGGAACCAATATCGGATATTACATCCCCTCGGACAGTCCGAAGTGGCTGAAGCACCTGCTGGATTCCGCGGATGTGTTTTCCATCTGGAGCGCGTGCCTGCTGACGATTGGGGTTTCGATTGTGGGGAAGGTGAAGCGCGGCGCTGCTGCGGCGGCGGTTTTTGGGTGGTGGGTGGTTTATGTCCTGCTGTTCAAGGTGGCGCTGGCGAGCCTGGGGGGATAGTGTTTCGCGGGCGGCGCAGCGGCGCTGCAGCAGCGGGGAGAAGAACCCATGTCTCAGAGGCGAGACATGGGGCAGCCGGATTGGTGGCGGAGAAGCGGATTCCTACTCGGTCCAGCGCTTGAAGACGAGGGAGCCGTTGGTGCCGCCGAAGCCGAAGGAGTTGGAGAGGGCGATGTCAATCTTCGCGTCCACCGGCGTGTTGGGGACGTAGTTCAAGCGGCAGTTCGGATCGGGGTCGGTGAGGTTGGCGGTGGGAGGAGCGACCTGCTCGTTCATGGCCATGATGGTGATGCCAGCCTCGAGGCCGCCAGCGCCGCCGAGCAGGTGGCCGGTCATGGACTTGGTGGAGCTGACGAGCAGCGTGCCGTTCTTTGCCCGGTCGCCGAAGAGGTTCTCGATCGCCTTGGACTCCAGAGCGTCGCCGAGGGGCGTTGAGGTGGCGTGGGCGTTGACGTAGTCGATCTGATCGGGGGAGATGCCAGCGCTCTTGACGGCGTTGCGCATGGAGCGGAAGCAGCCCTCGCCCTCGGGCGCCATGCCGGTCATGTGGAAGGCGTCTGCGCTGAGGCCGTAGCCGATGATTTCGGCGAGGATGTTGGCTCCGCGGGCCTTGGCGAACTCGAGCTCCTCAAGGATGAGGATGCCGGCGCCCTCGCCGACAACGAAGCCGTCGCGGTCTTTGTCGAAGGGTCGGCAGGCGTGCTCGGGGTCGTCATTGCGGGTGGAAAGGGCGCGCATGGCGGCGAATCCGCCGACGCCCATGGGTGTGATGGCAGCCTCAGCGCCGCCGGCGATCATCGCGTCGGCGTCGCCGCGCTGGATGGTGCGGTAGGCGTCGCCGATGGCGTGCGCGCTGGTGGTGCAGGCGGTGGCTGTCGCCTCGTTCGGCCCTTTTGCGCCGTAACGGATGCTGACGTGGCCGGCCGCGAGGTTGACGATTGCGCCGGGGATGAAGAAGGGGGAAATCTTGCGCGGGCCGCCCTTCAGCATGGCGATGTGCTCGCGCTCGATGACGTCGAAGCCGCCGATGCCGGAGCCGATGTGGACGCCGACCCGCTCGGAGATCTCCGGCGTGACTTTGAGTCCGGAGTGCTCCATGGCCTCATGCGTCGCGGCAAGGGCGAAGTGGATGAAGCGCCCCATCTTGCGCGCTTCTTTCTTGTCCACGAACAGGAGAGCGTCGAAGTTCTTCACCTCGGCGGCGAAACGCACCGGATGATCGGTGGTATCGAAAGCCAGGATGGGGCCCATGCCGCTCTTGCCGGCGAGCAACCCCTTCCAGATTTCAGGCGCAGTATGGCCCACGCCGCAAATCAGACCTAAACCGGTGACAACGACGCGCCTCTCCAAGCTACTTGCCGCCCTTCGCGTTCTTTTCGATGTAGTCGACGGCGTCCTTCACCGTCTTGATCTTCTCGGCTTCCTCGTCGGGGATCTGAATGTCGAAGGCCTCTTCGAACTGCATGACCAGCTCAACAACGTCGAGCGAGTCCGCGCCAAGATCCTCTTGAAAGGATGCGCCTGGCGTCACTTCGGCTTCATCCACCTGCAACTGCTCCACAATGATCTGCTTCACTTTCTCGTCAACGGCCATTCGCAATCTCCCTGTGTGATCCTCTAAAAAACTCTGCCGCTATGCTAAGGCTAAACATTCTCCGGCTTTCGACCGAACCCTAAGTCTACCGAGTGCCCTACGCAGTGTAAAGCAAAGCGCATGCCGGCGTTGCGCTGGGCGGTGGATTCGCGCGATTTGCGATGAGGCGGCACGCAAAGGATGGGGCGCGCAGACTGCCTGCACCAACTGCCTTGCACCCATGCGGCGATTGCTCCGGGCTTCATGGGCGGCGCAGGTGATGCAGCGGCGCGGGGAAAACCCATGTCTCGCTTTCAGAAGCGAGACATGGGGCACCCGGATTGGTGGCGGAGGAGACCTTCCGACGATTTCCACGGGCAAGGCGGGGACGAATCGCGCTAGAGTGAGTGCAAGGTCCCTTGCCAGCCATGTCCACACTTCTGTTGCCGCTTCTCTGCCTGCTGATCGGTCTTGCCCTTGGCGCTCTTTTGGCTGCGCTCCTCCAACGCGGAAGGCTTGGGGGCGAGCGCGCCGCTGGCCGCGCCGAAGCGGAGGCCGAACTGAGGCCGCAATTGAGCGCGCTGAACGAGCGGTTGATGGCGCGAACCGGGGAGCTGGAGCGCGTCAACGAGCAGATGGCGGCGCAGGGCGGAGATCTGGCGAGCCTGCGAGAGCAAAGCAATCAGCTCGGGGCGCAAATCGCTTCCCTGAACACGCTGCTGGAGCAGGAGCGCAAATCGGCGCAGGAGAAGCTGGACGCTTTCAAACAGGCGGAGCAGACCTTCCGGGAATCGTTCGCGTCGCTGGCTGGGCAGGCGCTCAAAGACAACAACGAGTCGTTTGTCCATCTTGCGCGGCGCGTGCTGGCCGAGCAGCAGCAGGAGGCCAGCAACGAGCTGGGAAAGAAGCAAACGGCCGTGGACGAGCTGCTGAAGCCGATCCGCGAGACGCTGACCAAGCTCGAGGCGGGAACGCGCGACATTGAGACCAGGCGCGAGGGAGCATACCAAAGCGTGCTGACCGAGATCAGGAATATGCAAGAGACCCACAAAGACCTGCGGAAGGAGACGGGACAGCTCGTCTCGGCACTGCGGGCTCCGAAGGTGCGCGGCAACTGGGGAGAGCTGCAACTGAGGAACTGCGTGGAATACGCTGGCATGCTGCAGTACGCATCGTTTGATGTGGAGGTGTTCGTGAGGGCGGGCGATGCGCAGTTGCGGCCGGACATGGTGGTGAAGCTGCCCAACAGCCGCACGATCGTGGTGGACGCGAAGACTCCGCTCGACGCGTTCCTCAACTCCCATGCGGCAACGGACGAAGCGGCGCGCACGCTTCTGCTGAAGGCCCATGCGGCGCAGGTGCGGTCGCACCTGAACCAGCTCTCCAGCAAGGCGTATGCGAAGCAGTTCAAGGACTCGCCGGACTTCGTCATCTGCTTTCTTCCGAGCGAAGTGCTCTTCAGCG
>JAJZHR010000195.1 GCA_021810815.1 Acidobacteriota bacterium
CTCGCTGGAGGAGTTGTCCATCTCGACATCGAACGACTCCACCTTGTTGGTGAAATAGTTGAACGTCATAACCGCGGGGATGGCGACGATCAGACCGAATGCCGTGGTGACCAGCGCCTCGGAAATGCCACCCGCGATCGCGCCGATACCGGCCGTCTTCTGCGTTGCGATCTGGTTGAAGGCGTTCAAGATGCCGACGACGGTGCCGAACAGGCCGATAAACGGCGCCGTCGAACCGATCGTGGCCAGGCCGCCAAGACCGCGCTTCAGCTTCGCGTGGACGATCGCCTCAGAACGCTCCAAAGCGCGCTTCGAGGACTCGATCTGCTCCTCGGAAATCGCGCCGCCCGAACCGTAGCTGCGGAACTCCTGCAGGCCGGCCGTGACGACTTCCGCAAGGTGCGACTTCTTGTTCCGGTCCGCGACCTTGATGGCCTCGTCCAGCTTGCCGTCCTTCAAAGCTCCGGCCACCTTCGGCGCGAACTCGCGGGACTGCTTGCGCGCCGCGGAGAAATACAGTGCGCGGTCGATCATCACAGCCAGCGACCAGATGGACATGATGAAGAGGAGGATGACCACGCCGATGGCGAGCCAGCCCATGTTGTGCAGAAGACCCATAGCACTGAAGCTGACCTGTTGATCCTGAAAGTACATGCCGAGGGACGCGGGGGTGTGAGCGAAGTTGGTGAGGTGAGCGAGAATCACTGGAATCTTTCCTCCTGGTTGGCAAAGCTTAGGTTGCGGAGCTTAAGTGCTTGTCCGGGCTGCTTGACGACTGCGTGAACTGTTTAAAGTGTTGCAATGCAAAACTCGGGTTGCGCGTTGTTCATATGGCCTGCCACCAACGGCACTTGGAACCAGATGGCCTATCCGCCGAAATTGAAGACCACATTCACTGTCGTCTCCACCTCGACCGGCTCCCCGTTGAGCAGATATGGCTTGTAGCGCCAGTTCCGCACAGCATCCAAAGCCGACTGCTGCAACATCGCGGGCCCGCTCACGACACGAAGATTCGTAATCGTTCCCTGCTTGGAAATCGTCGCCGCGAGCACAACCGTGCCAGACACGTGCGCTGCCTTCGCAATCGGCGGATAGAGCGGCCGCTGCTCCGAGATCAGCATGCCGGTCATCACGCCGCCGGACACACGCTGCGGACCCGCAGGCTTGGCCATCTTCACCGCCGGAGCCGGACCATTGCCGATCGCGCCCATGATGCCGCCTATCGCGCCCGTTCCCGACATGCCGCCCATTCCAGCCACTCCGCCAGCGGACGGCGGAGGAGGAGCCTCTTCCTTGATCATCTTGATGTCTTTGGGGATCTTCGTCGGAGCATGCAGACCCTGATCCAGCTCGGACACAATCTTCTCTGGAACCACCTTGGTCGGCGGTGGCGGCGGTGGCGGTGGCGGCGGTGGCGGCGGTGGCGCCACCAGCAGCGCCGACATGGAGTTCTTCGGCAGCGCCTCAGGATAGATCAGCGGAATCAGGATGAGGACGGCGACGAAAATCGCGTTCAGGCTGAACGTGAGAATCATCCAGTATTTCGACTTTGTCTTGAGCTTGCCGCCGGATTCAACCAGGCTATCTTCAAACATAAACTTGCCTCGCGGTGGTGAGGTTCTTCTTCACTTTCCTTAGACACCACACAGACTGCTTTTGAGCCCGGCCGAACGACAGCAGCATTTCCAGCCGCCCTTCCCGCCCAAACTCCCCGGCTAGGCGCGAATGCGCTTACCCGTGGGCAAAGCTGTGCGCTTCCCCTTCGAGGCCCGCCAATCCTGGTATGCCACCAGCATCGGTGCTGCAACCGCAATCGAGGAGTACGTGCCGATCAAAATTCCCACTACAAGCGCGAAAGAGAAGCCGTGCAGCACTTCTCCACCAAAGAGATACAGCGACAGCACCGTCAGGAAGGTTAGCCCCGAGGTCAGAATCGTCCGGCTCATCGTCTGATTGATGCTGCGATTCACTACTTCAGAAAGCGTCTCGCGCCGCATCGTACGCAAATTCTCCCGGATGCGGTCGAAAACGACGATTGTGTCGTTCATCGAGTAGCCGATGAGAGTGAGGATCGCTGCGACAACGGTAAGTGTCATTTCTTGATTCGTCAAGCTGAATGCGCCAAGCGTGATCAGCGTATCGTGAAACACCGCCACCACCGCCGCCACGCCATAGATCAACTCGAACCGGAACCATAGGTAAATCAACATCCCCGCCAGCGAATACAGCGTCGCCAGCTCCGCCTGGTGGGTCAGCTGCGTTCCCACCTCAGGACCCACGACTTCCACCTTCTCCACCGAGAATCCGGAGTCGTGGTAATTCGCCTGCAAAGCCTCGACAATCGTGCTGCGGCCAGCGTCCAGAGCATTGCCCTTGGCGTAGTTCTCTGGCAGAGAGATGATCACCTCGTTCGCTGGACGGCCAAGCGCGTCGCTCACGCGCGTGATCGTCACACCATGCAGGCCGGAGACGTCCATCGCATGGCGCAGGTGCTCCACGCTCGGATCCGCGTCCGTCTTCACATACACCAGCGTGCCGCCGCGGAAGTCCACGCCGAGAGGGATGCCGTGCCAGAAGAACATCGAAATGAGCCCGGCCACGCTGAAAATGAGGGAGAAGCCCAGGAAATACCACTTCCGTGCGAGCCAGTCGACTTGAATATTGCGGAACAGTTCCACGAAAAACTCCAGTTGTGCGGTGCGTCAATTTTTTCTGCCGTCCGGGTCTTTGCTGCGATCCGGGTGCCCCATCCTCGCGCAGAGCTTCATCGCGCAGGATGGGGTCTTGCAACAACAATCAGCTAGATCGACAGCGCCTCGCCGCGACCCTTGCGCTGCAGAATCGCATCGAAGATCACCCGCGACACAAACACCGCCGTGAACAGATTCGCCGCCAGACCGAAGCACAGCGTCACAGCGAATCCCTTCACCGGCCCCGTGCCGAACATGAACAGGATGGCCGCCGATACGATGGTCGTCACGTGGGTATCCAGAATCGTCACCCACGCATGCGCGAAGCCCTGGTCCACTGCCGCCGAGGCGGACTTGCCCGCGTGGATCTCTTCTCGTATGCGCTCGAAGATCAGCACGTTCGAGTCCACGCCCATGCCGATCGTCAGAATCACACCCGCGATTCCCGGCAGCGTCAGCGTCGATCCCGTGAAGCCCATGAACCCAAGCAGAATGATCAGGTTCAGGAACAGAGCCAGATCGGCGTTGATGCCCGCTCCGCGATAATAAATCAGCATGAAGGCCATCACGGCCAGCATGCCCGCCACCGCCGCGATCACGCCCTTGCGAATCGAGTCCTGCCCCAGCGACGCTCCAATCGTCCGCTCTTCCAGGTATATGATCGACGCCGGCAGAGCTCCCGTCCGCAGCATCATCGAAAGGTTCGCCGCCTGCTCCTGCGTGAAGCCGCCCGTGATCCGGCCAGAGTCGCGGATGCCGCTCTCGATGTTCGCCACTTCCCGAACCTTGTTGTCCAGCACCACCGCCATGCTCTGGTTGATGTGCGTGCTCGTGAACTGGTAGAAGCGGTTGCCCGCCGCCGTCGTCAGCGTGAAGCCAACATCCGGCCGGCCATTCTCGTCCTGCGAGGGCGTCGCGTCGCGGAAGTCGTTTCCGGCCACCTCAGACACCCGCTTCAGCAGCCACACCTGGTCCCCGCCCGAGCCCACGTTCGACCCATGCATCAGCACGGCGTCCGGCGGAATCACTCCGCCGTTCTTCTCCAGCGCATCCTGGTCGCTGGTGAACGGGCCGCCGATCACCGCATGGATCTCCAGCCGCGCCGTGGACTGGATCGCCTGGCGCACCTGCTCCGGGTTGGAGATTCCGGGCAGCTCCACAAGGATCTCGTTGTCGCCCAGGCCGTACTGCTGGATCACAGGCTCGCTCACGCCCAGCGAATCGATGCGGTCACGGATCGTCTCGATCGACTGCTGCAGAGCGTGCGCTTCGATGTCGTGCTCCGCGCTCGGCTTCATCGTCAGGCGGAAGCCATTCGTCCCCACCGTCGATACATCATAGGTGTTGGAGTAGTTCGCGTCGTCCAGCATGCTGCGCACTGCGGCCGACTTGTCCACCGGCACATTGCTCAGGTCGATCAGCTCAGGATGCGTCGGGTCCGTCTTGCCCACCGTCACGCCGCTGATGTTCGCCGTCTTCAGGCCGTCTTCCAGCCGCTGGACGTCGTTGTCCGAAACCGCCGAGACGGCCTCGATCACCTTCACCTGAAGCACCAGATGCGTGCCTCCCTGCAGGTCGAGACCGAGGTGGATGTTGTTGCCCAGCAACGTCTTCAACGGCGCGATCCGAGGACCGTTGAGCCCATAGACGATGCCGTACACGAAGACCACGAGGATGGCGAGGATGGCGGCCGTTTTTCCGGCTAGGTTCTTACGCATGTCGAATATTTACCGATTTCAAAAAGAAGATTCGATGACTCAAGCTGGTTCTATCTGGTTCTGGTTGGCTCAAAAAGGATTGCGAGAATTATATGCATTCATCCGCATCCGGCGTGCGTGCTGCGCCGGCAGGGAAGTCCGTGGCGGCAAGTCCAGCCTGCGCTCCGGTCGGCCCGCTCCTCTACTTCGTCACCACTTCGTCCCCGGTGGTCACAGAGGCGATGGCCGTCTTCGTCACTTCAAGACGGATGTTGTCCGGCGGAAGGCGCAACTGGAACGCGTCATCCTTCACCGCGATCACGGTGCCGCGCAGCCCGCCAGTGGTGGTGATCCTGTCGCCGGACTTGATGCCGGCCAGCATCTCCTGCCACTTCTTCTGCTTCTTCTGGTTCGGCAGTATCAGAAGGAAATAGAAGACGGCGAAGATCAGGAGGAACGGAGCGAACGTCAGCAGGCTGGAACCCGCGCCTGCGGCTGTGGCCTGGAACAATAGAAGTGCGGTCAAGATGAAGGATCCTTCTTGCCGCGCAGGCATCGGGGTTCAGACTTCTCCGGTGCTGCGAGCGGCAGGGTGAACTTGCTCCGGCTGCCTGTCGGGAATGGCTCCTAGCCCTCCGCCGCGCCTGCGCGCGAGCGTACCTGGGCCAGAAGTTCCGGGAGGGTGCCTGACTCCATAGCATCTCTGACCTTCCGCATCGTGTCAAGGAAGTAGGCCAGGTTGTGCACCGAGTTCAGCACCGCCGCCAGCGTCTCCTTCGACACAAACAGGTGCCGCAGATACGCCCGGCTGTACCGCCGGCACACCATGCAACCGCACGCCGGGTCCAGCGGCCCCGAATCCTCCGCATACGCCCGCCCCTTGATATTGATGCGCCCCTGCGATGTGAACAGCAGCCCGTGCCGCGCCGCCCGCGTCGGCAGCACGCAGTCCATCATGTCCACGCCCAGCGCCGCATACTCCACAATCTCATCCGGATAGCCAACCCCCATCACATACCTCGGCTTGTCCTTCGGCAGATAGGGAAGCGTCGCCTCGATGATCTCCCGCGTCCGCTCCCTCGGCTCCCCCACCGAAAGCCCCCCAATCGCGCACCCCGGAAAATCCATAACC
>JAJZHR010000196.1 GCA_021810815.1 Acidobacteriota bacterium
GAACACGCCAATGTCTTTGGGCAGCAGCAGGATCATGGCGACAGAGAGGGAGATAGGAATAAGGCCAAGCAGGACAGCGAGGATTAGCCTGTGTCTGCGACTGATGAACGCCGGGTTGGAGAGGATGAAGCAGATCCCCGCGAGGACTTCGATGCTCGCAGGATGGGCGCGGCGCAGCAGCAGGGGAGACTGCGCGTCAAAATGCCATAGCAGAATCAGGGAATGGACAAGAAGCAGCGACCAGCCCAGAACCCAGAGGCGGAAGCGCACATCTGCCCTCCTTCTCTCGATCGACCAGAGAAGAAACAGGAGAAGCGCGGCGACAACCACCAGAAGCACAGCATTGGGCATCAAGAGTCTCCCACGAACCGATCCCTTTCGCTATGACCCACCCGAAGCAGCCACGGGCGGTCAATCAGCTATTCATCTCTCCCTGCTGCAATATCGGATAAATTCGCGGATATCCAGCGCGGAAACATGCCTGTTGGGAAAAATGAATCCAGCCGCATCCTATGAATACATCGATTCGTGTAACTACATATTCATGGCCGCGTTTCCTGGGAGTCCTTCTAGCCGCCAGCCCTGCTGGATTCCCACTCTCCGCGCTCGACTCAGCAACGCTCCACGATCAGCTCATCTCCAGGCTCGATGCAGCACTCGCGAATACGGCCTGCTGGCAGCTCGAGAACACTGCGCGTCTTCAGGCTGAGCCCCCGGATAGTCCATGCTCCTGTATTTTCGAAGACTCCGATCACGCGGCGGTTGCGATCCAGAGTCACAATATCGATAGGAAATGACATGCCAAAGGTGTGGACGCCCGAGGATGGCTGGATCAGCAGGCCGGAACCCGCCTCAAGCCCCTTGCGTCCAAGAAGGCCGAACAGCCTGGTCCTGAAGGTGTTGGCGAGCTTTCCCTGCGCGCATACGACCTTCCCCTTCGATCCATCCGTGATGACAACCGAGCCGGAGGTGCGGCCAGATCCTTCCTTGCGCAGTTGCATGCCGTCTCTCCTGGTTCCAAGCCGCCCACGCAAAACAGGCGGCCGTGTTTCAGGCCGCCCCGATGCATGGTTGAAAGGCTTCCATAGCTTCGAAGAAGTTCCTATGCCGCGCTCTTGCGCCGCATGACAATGATTGCGAGCACAACAAGAAACGCCACGCCGGCGATTACTCTTACGATGATTGCACCACTCATTGCTAAGTCCTTTCTCACGCCATGCGCGTGGTCGTTCGAGTGATAAGTGATGTCGATTGCCGGACATGGCTCCAGATGCGGGAACAGATTTGAGAGCTCCCTTCACGGACGTCGGCCGCGCCTACCTTATGGGCAGCCAGTCGCCCGCAAAGAGCAGAACCGCTGTAATGGATGCTGCGCACAGCAAAGTACCCAGAGCATATTCCACAGGTGTCTCCCTTCCAGATCGGTGCTCGCTTTTCGTTGCGCCAATACTTCTGAAGCCAGCCTTGCCTGTATTGCCTCAACCTTTGGCCGCGCAGAGGGAAGAAACTTCAGGTTGCTCCCCGCGATCTGCGCGCCTTCAATTGCCCGATAGCGGATGCAGGTTCTTCGCCCGCACTGCTGTCTTGAGGTAAGATTAGCTATACCTTTCTCACAGTTGAAGAAGATTCGCAGATCGCCATCGTACATTTGTAATGCCCCAAAGGTGTTATCGCGCTTCTGGAGTTCTTCGATAGGAATATTGTTCATGCGATTCCTTTTTCGAGCTTTCCCGCCCGCCCTCGTTGCCGGGGAGGCCGCAGCGAGGCAAGGTATCCGCACAGTACCTTCGCGCGGCCTGCACCGACTGATAGACTCATGTGCTGCGAACACAAGTCCGATAAAGTAGGAAACCTGGCGAACTGCTCTGGCCAAGGAGGCTCATCATTTTCAAAGTGATTCTCGCCGACAATCAGTCTGTCTTCCGCACGGGAGCCGCCCGCATTCTCGCGGTCGAAGAAGACTGTCGCATCGTCGGGCAATGCGATGACCTTTCTCGATTGATCAAGGCGGTGAGCTGCTTCCCGAACTCCGTGATTTTGTTCGCCGCATCGCTGCGCCCCGAGGTCGGAGCACTGGTTCGCCTCGCAAGAGAAAACGGCAGCACGACCATCGCCATCCTTGAGAACGACGAGAGGCAGCAGGATTACATTCGAGAGGGCCTCCGCGGCATTGTGCATCGCAATATCCCCAACCAGGAATTGCTGCGATGCGTGCGAACAGTCGGACGCGGAGATCCGTATATTCAAAAATGCTCAGTCGAATCCGCAGGGAAATTTGAAAGCGACATCGTGGCAGAGCGTGTGCGCGAACGGCTGACGCCTAAAGAGCTTAAAATCGTCGGCCTGATCCTGAAAGGATACAAAAACAGGGACATCGCGGAGGAACTGCATAACTCCGAGCAGGTGATCAAGAACTATCTCAGGTCTATCTTCGACAAAACCGGGGTCTCGGACAGGCTCGAACTCGCTCTGTTTGCCATGCACCACAAAATTCTAGGCAGCCC
This sequence comes from Acidobacteriota bacterium, assembly GCA_021810815.1. Classification (GTDB taxonomy): domain Bacteria; phylum Acidobacteriota; class Terriglobia; order Terriglobales; family Acidobacteriaceae; genus JAJZHR01. The sequence continues at coordinate 2,505 of JAJZHR010000196.1, forward strand.
CGCGCTGCGAACGAACGACGAACAAGCGGCAACTGCCGAATTGCAGGCGGTCAACTAAGAACGGCCCTGCGCAAGTCCCTCCACCTCCCCTTGAGGGCTTTGGAGAGCAACTGCGCTGGCGCGCTCGCAAGAAGGGCGTGCAGAATGCCAGGCGCAGTCCGGCCTTCCCGCAAGCGACTCAATGGGTGCCCGCCGCCAATCCTCGCGCAATGCTGAGTCCCGCCGGCCCCAGAAGCACAATGAACATGCTCGGAAAGATGAAGAAGACCAGCGGAAAGATGATCTTCACCGTTGTCTTCGCAGCCATCTCCTCCGCGCGTTGACGGCGCTTCTGCCGGATGCCGTCGCCGAAAGTGCTCAGGGCGCGGGCAATGGGCGTGCCGAACCGCTCCGTCTGCATCAGCATGTTCACGAAGCCGTCGATCTCCGGCACTTTGCTGCGATCAGCCATGGACTGCCATGCGTCGAGCCGCAGCTTCCCTGCGCGCTGCTCGCGGTTGATCTGCATGAACTCCTCGTAGATCTGAGGATGGCTGGTTCCCAGTTCCTGGCCCACGCGCAGCATCGCCTGGTCCATGCCGAGGCCCGCATCGACGCAGATCACCAGAAGGTCGATCGCGTCTGGAATGCCGCGGCGGATTTTCTCGCGGCGGCGCTTGATCAGGCGCCCAAGAACAAACTCCGGTGCGATGTAGAAGACGGCGCCGAGAACCAGCATCCAGGAAATGCGGCTATATGGAATGAAGGACCCCAGCAGGGCTGCGACCAGCGGACCGATCATGCGCGCCGCGAAGTAGGTGTCGCGCGCCGCGTTCGACTTGAGGCCGGCCGATGCGAAGCGCTCGAGCAGCTTCGCGTTCTCGTTCATGCCCAGGCGCGCCCGCGCCCAGTGCACAGCCTTGAATAACTTTTTCTGAAACTCCGCAGATGAGGATTGCTTCGGCTCCGAGCGCACAGCAATGCCTTGCGTGGCCTCCAGCACGCGCTCTGACACCGCGCGAGACGTGCGCGTGAGCATGAAGGACGCCAGCAGCCCCATGCAGGAGAAGACCAGGATCAGAACCGAGAAGAAGAGCAGCGGTGTCATGGAATCATACCTCGATGTTGACGACCTTGCGGATAATAAGGCCCCCAGTGACGATCAACCCAGCGCCAGCGTAGAGCAGCTTCTGGCCGACCGGATCGTAGAAGAGAACGTGAGAGTAGCCAGGGGTGATGATATTGATGATCCCCAGCATGGCAACGGGCAGCGCCCCAAGGATCCATCCGGTGAGCCGCCCCTGCGCAGTGTAGGTTCGAATCTCCCCCTCTATCCGGATGCGCTCACGGATCACGCGGGTGGTGCGGTCCAATATCTCGGTCAGGTCGCCGCCCGTCTCCCTCTGCACCAGAATGGCCGTGATCAGGAAGTGCAAATCTTTTGTGGGCATGCGCTCGCCAAGCTGCAGGATCGCGTCGCGGAACGGGATGCCAAACTTCTGCTGCTGAAAGACAATGGCGAACTCTGAAGCGAGCGGCTCTGCAGACTGCTCGGCGACGATCTCGACGGCGGAACTCATGGAGTGCCCTGCCCTCAGAGCGCGCGCCATCAGCTCGATGGCATCGGGCAGAGCTGTGTTGAAGTCGAGAATGCGGCTATTCTTCTTCCAGTTCAGCAGGCCCCACTGCGACGCCGCTCCGGCGATGACTGCCGCAACATCCAGTGGCAGCGCGCCAACGAATATCTGCGCGGCGGCACCCGCTGCTATCGCGGTCAGGAAGCTCCTCAAAAGGAACGAACCCACAGTAGCCTTGCTGCCGGAGTACAGGATGAGCAGCTTCAGATCCTCTGAAAAATGGAACCTCTGGACATATTCTCCAAGCCGGTACGCCAGCCCGCCGGATATTTTCTCCGAAGGAGCGAGAACGGGCTCATCCCCGCCCTCCCCGTCTTTGTCCCTTTTTTGGACGGTGATGATCTGCAGCCTCTTCTCAATCGCCTTCTCTGACGCTTTCGGTCGCAAGAGGAGAAGAACAAGCAGCAGACTGAACAGGAGGACGCCGATGAACGCGGAAATCAGCATGGCCTAAACCTCCACCGAGTGGTCCAGCAGGTTGAGCGGCAGCGGGATGCCTGCGGCCTTCAGCTTCTCTGCGAACTTCGGCACGATGCCCGTCGAGAAGAAGCGGCCCTTCACCTTCCCAGCGGGCCCAAGACCTTGCTTCTCGAAAAGAAAAATGTCCTGCATGCTCACGATCTCGCTGGTCGCTCCGGTGATCTCGCTGATGTGCGTGATGCGGCGCGAGCCATCGCTCATGCGGGAGGCCTGCACGATCAGGTGGACGGCGGCCGCGATCTGCGCGCGAATCGCCTTCTCCGGCAGAGACACGCTGCCCATCATCGCCATGGTCTCAAGTCTTGCGATGGCGTCCCTGGGATTGTTGGCGTGGATCGTGGTGATGGACCCATCGTGCCCCGTGTTCATCGCCTGCAGCATGTCCAGCGCCTCTTCGCCGCGGATCTCGCCAAGGATGATGCGGTCGGGCCGCATTCGCAGAGCATTGATGACCAGCTCGCGCTGACGAATCGCGCCTTTGCCTTCAACATTCGGAGGACGGCATTCCAGCCGGGCCACGTGCTCCTGCTTGATCTGCAGCTCGGCAGAGTCCTCGATGGTGACGATGCGCTCGTCCGGAGATATGTATCCGGAAAGCACGTTGAGGAGGGTCGTTTTGCCGGCGCCCGTTCCTCCGGAGACAACAATATTCAGCCGCGCCTTCACCGCCGCCTTCAAAATCTCCAGCATCTGCGGCGTCAACGCGCGATGCCGCAGCAGGTCGTCCGCCGTCAGCGGAGAGCTGCCAAAGCGACGGATGGAAAGCAGCGGCCCGTCGACGGCCAGAGGAGGTATGACGATGTTGACGCGCGAGCCGTCCAGAAGCCGCGCGTCCACCATCGGAGAGGACTCGTCAATGCGCCTGCCAACGGCGGAGACAATCTTGTCGATGATGTGCATCAGG
>JAJZHR010000197.1 GCA_021810815.1 Acidobacteriota bacterium
ATCTATTGCCGAAGATCGCAGGCGCGGAACGACGGGTCGAAGCCGAGACCAAACCGGGAGTCCAGGCACTGGAAGCTGAGGCACCGCGCTCCGAGACGCCGCTGGAGGCGCTGGCCTCCATGTGCACCGTCCTCGTCATCGGGCTCTTCGTCATCACCTTCGTTTTCCAGAACTTCGAGATTCCCTCCGGCTCCATGCTGCAGACCTTGCAGATCGGCGACCACGTCTTTGTCGACCGCATCACTCTGGCGCCGCGCACCGCATGGGCGCCCTTCGTGCATTACCGCGACGTCCAACGCAAGGACATCATCGTCTTCCTGAAGCCCGGCGAGCCCGATCTCTTCCTGGTGAAGCGCGTCGTCGGCGTTCCCGGCGACCGCATCCACCTGCGCGGAGGCGTGGTGTACCTGAACGGCGTGGCGCAAAAAGAGCCGCAGATCACCATGCCGCACGACGACGGCACCGGACGCCACTCCTATCAGCCCTACCGCGACGATTTCCCCAGCATTTCCCCCGACCAGGCCGACTCCGATGTGACCGCAAGCTGGGCCGTCGATCTGCCCAACCACATCCAGAATGGCGACCTGGTCGTTCCCCCGGGCAGGTATTTCGCCATGGGCGACAACCGGCTGGACAGCCTGGACGGCCGCTACTGGGGCTTTGTCCCCAAGGCCAACATCATCGGCCGCCCCATGTTCGTCTACTGGTCGTTCGAGACGCCCTCGGACGAGGTGGACAAGACCTCCGTCGGCGACCGCATCGCGTTCATGGGGCACATCCTCACCCATTTCTTCACCGATACGCGCTGGAGCCGCACGTTCCACGTCATCCGCTAGGGCCGCGCGCGTATAGAATCCGTCACACATCCGCTTTGACATCCCCTTTATGGACGACCTGACCCACGCCGAGCCATACACCGAGTCGCACGACCCGGCATTCCCGCCTCCAGCATCCCTGCCAGAGGATGAACCCGTGGCGCGCGGCCCATGGTGGACGCTCCAGCGCAAAATCGGCGCAGCCATCGTGGTCGCCCTTGCGATTGCGGCGCTGCTTCCCCCCTGGATCAATGTGAACCGCTTCCGCAGGGAGGTCGCCGCCGGCATCTCCGGCAGCCTTGGCAGGCCGGTGCATCTGGATCACGTGGGACTGCGGCTGCTGCCCTCGCCCGCTTTCATCATCGACAATTTCGTGGTGGGAGAGAACTCCGCCTTCGGAGCAGAGCCGGTGGTGCGCTCCTCCTCCGTGATCGCCACGCTGCACATCAGCTCCCTGTGGCGCGGCCGGCTGGAGTTCGCCTCCATCAGCCTGGACGAGCCGAGCATCAACCTGGTTCGCAACCCCCAGGGCGGCTGGAACGTGGCGAGCATCCTGCTGCAGGCCTCGCAGATCGCCACCGCTCCCACGGCCCAGAAGAGCGCCGGCAGCCTTCCCCGCTTCCCCTATATCGAGGCGGAAAACGCCCGCGTCAACATCAAGCTGGGCAACGAGAAGATGCCCCTCAGCTTCACCGACGCGAAGTTCGAGCTGTGGCTCTCCGGCCCCGGCCGCTGGCAGGTGAGGATGGAGGCCAGGCCCCTGCGCACCGACATGGACCTGAGCGACACCGGAACCATCAAGGTGGAGGGAGAGTTGGGAAGGGCCGCCTCCGTCGCCGCAGTCCCCTTGCAGCTTCGCGCCGTGTGGAAAGACGCACAACTGGGCGAGGTGACGCGCCTGCTGACCGGGCAGGACATGGGATGGCGCGGCCAGTTGGAAGCCACTGCCGAGGCCAGGGGAACGGTCGGAGACGCGCTCCTCACCACGCGCACCGGAGTCATCGGCCTGCGGCGCGAGGAGTTCTATCCGGATCGTCAGCTCGACCTGCGGATGGACTGCGACGCCCGGGCCACCGGAAACTTCAACGCAGTCAACGCGATCAACTGCAATCTGCCCGTCGGCGCCGGATCTCTTGCGCTCTCCGGCGGCGTTGCGGATCTGCGGACAGCCGCTCGTCCGCAGCTCGCCTTGCAGGTGCGCCAGGTGCCTGCGGCGGAGATGCTGAACCTGCTGCGCCACGCCAGCAATGTCATCGCTCCGGAGCTGACCGCAGAGGGCGCTCTGGACGGAAAATTCACCTATGGGCCGCAGATTGGCGACACCACCCCAGCCATCGGAACGCCTCCGGCAAAGACCCATCGAACTCGTGCAAGGCGCGGCAAGTCCTCTGCCCTGCCGACCTCGACGGAAGCCAGCCCCGGCTGGACCGGAGAGGCAACGCTGCCCTCCCTGACCATCCGTTCCCCGCAGTGGACACGGCCCCTGGTGTTGAGCAGCCTGAGACTGGTCGCGGGCAAGCTCGCTGACGATTCCGCTGGCGCCGATCCCCGGAAAAAGCCTGCTCCTGCGACGGCTCGTCAGGCTGCGCAGCCTGCGGCGGCCTCCGGCCTCTACCTGCACCCGGTCGATCTTCCCCTCGGAGCAGCCACAGCCTCCACTCTGGACGGACGCTTCGACCGCCGGGGCTACCTCTTCCACGCAAGCGGCCCGGCGACCGTGGCGCGCCTGCTGGAGTTGGACGCCGCCCTGCACTTTTTCGGGGACGACATTCAGGGGCTGCAACCCGTCGGCACCGCCGACATGGATGTTCGCTTGCAAGGGCCGTGGGAAAGGCCGTTGCAGCAAGAATCGGCTTTGACTCCCCCGGCCCAGCAGCCAGTCCGCCTGTCGAATCTCACCGGCTCCGTGCAGTTGAAAGGCGCGCGCCTGCGCTTCAGGCAGACCGCCGACGAGGCCGCCAAGCCAACGGAGAACTCTGCGAGAGCCACCACCCTCCCCCTGGGAACCATTGGGCTCGCGTCGGCCCATTTGCAGTTCACCCCGGACGCGGTGCTTTGGGACCAGATCGCCGGAACCTACGACGGTTTCCGCTTCGAGGGCGAGGGAACGCGCCCGCTTGCCTGCTCCGCGACCCAACGGACGGGGATTCCCGGCCAGACGAACTCTGCTGCCGTAGCTGCGGCGGGCGCTCCCAACTCTTTGGCGGTGGCCTCCAGCTCCTTGGCTACAGACGATTGCGCCATCACCTTCGACCTCAGCGCGACGGCGCTGGACGCCGTGAAAATTGCCGCAGCCCTCTCGGCTGCACCCGAGAGAAGGTCGCTGCTGGATCTTCTGCCGTGGAACAGCAGCGCCTCTCCGGCCTGGCCAGCGGCCCGCGGCACGCTGCGCGTCGCTGCCTTCAACATCGGCCTGTGGTCGATGCGCAATGCTGTGGCCCGGATTGCCCTGCAAGGCGACCGCGCCTCGATGGAATCCTTTGACGCCAAAACCCTCAACGGCACCATCCAGGCGACCGGAAGCCTGAGCGCGGCTGCCCCAGCCTGGCAGTATCAGGTGGACGCATCGCTGCAAAACGCCCAGTTGGGCGCAACCGCCGCCCTGCTGCGGCAGAGCTTCGCCTCCGGCACCGGAGACGCGCATTGCGCGCTGCGCATGATTGGCGGCGCAAAAAGCACTCTGGCGCAAACCGCCGAGGGAACCTGCGACTGGTCGCTGCGAAAAGGAGTGTTGAACATCGCTCCAAAGCCCGCTGGATCGGCTGCCGCAAGCACCGCCCGGCAGCCCGTCGGCCTGGCGCCCGGCAGCCTGGTGTTCGATCAGTGGAATGGAGAGGCAACGGTCGGCCACGGCAATCTAGCCATCGTCTCCAGCACGGCGAAGACCCAGCGAGGAAGCATTGCCGTCACCGGCACAGTGGGCCTGAATCGCAGCGCGGACCTCACCTGGGGCGGCCAGCGCATCCAGGGACAGCTCGGAAGGCCCGACGACGGTCCCGGAACGTCCGATAAACCCGGAGCGTCGAGTCAACCCGGAGCGTCGCGCAATGGAAAATAGCCAGCCCCCCCTTGCGCCCGGCCTCTATCTGGTAGCCACGCCCATCGGCAATCTTGAAGACATCACCCTGCGGGCCCTGCGCGTCCTGCGCTCCGTGGATCGCATCGCCTGCGAGGACACCCGCCAGACCCAGAAGCTGCTGAACCACTACGGAATCCAGACCCGCACCGTCAGCTATCACCTGCACAACGAGGCCCCGCGCGCGGAGGAGTTGCTGGCCGACCTGCGGCAGGGCGGCCGCATCGCTCTGGTCAGCGACGCTGGAACGCCCTGCATCGCCGACCCCGGAGCCGCACTGGTGCAGGCCGCCGTCGCCGCAGGGGTAGCCGTCTATCCCATCCCCGGAGCCAACGCCGCCCTCAGCGCCCTCACCGCCAGCGGCCTCAACGCGGAAACCTTCGTCTTCTACGGATTTCTCCCCTCAAAACAGGGCTCCCGCCGCACCTTGCTCGAACGCCTCGCACTGGAAGGGGCAACAAAGGAGGGCGGCCACGGGGAAACAGGCACCCATCCACCCACACTGGTCTTTTACGAGACGCCGCACCGCATCGTCGAGGCTCTGGCCGATGTGGAGCTCGCCTTCGGCGCGCAGCGAAGGATCGTCGTCGCCCGCGAGCTGACCAAGCTGCACGAGGAGTTCGTCCGCGGCGCGGCCAGCGAAGTCCGCCAGGATTTCGCCCAGCGGCCGGTCATTCGCGGCGAAATGGTTCTGCTCATCGAGGGCGCGGGCGCCGCCGGAGCCAGCGCCGCCGCCGCACCTGCGCAGACCATCGGCCAGCAGGTCGCAGCCCTCATGCGCGAGTCCGGAATGTCAGAAATGGACGCCCTGAAGCGCGTCGCCAAAGAGCGCGGCATGGGCAAGAGCGAAGCCTATCGCGAGTTCCAGCGCGAGCGGAACAAAGTCTAGAAAGTCGCTGCATCTGCCAGAGTCCGGCCCCTGTCAGCGGCCTTTCAGGCGGTCATACACATACAAGTCGCTGGTGGTTCCAAGCGCCTGGTTGTACAGCTCCGGAATCCCGGCGGCCTCTTTCAACTCTTCGCTGAACTGGTGCACCGCGCGCAGATGGTCTGCCGTTGCTGCGATCTCGATTCGGCTGGTCTTCAGGAACTTCTGAAAGCCGCGGTCGAGCAGCGTTGCGATCTCGCCGCCCAGCACAAAACCGGGAGGAACGACGATGCTGACGCACTTTGCCGCATTGGGAGCAATCTCGGCCGCGCATCCGTACTTGCTCACCCGGACAGCGCCGGAAGCACCGCGCCCCTCGGATGCTTTCGCTCCCGCAGGCAGACTTTTTGCGACTCCCGTGGCCGGCGCAACATCAAATCGGCGGTTGCCAAGATCGGCCAGAACTTCGTCATAAGGTCGTGCGATTGTCTTTTTCAGCATGATAGTCGGTGACGTCTTCCCGTCTTTGCGGTGTGCCGTCGCCCCTACCCAGTTGACAGCGGGTTTGCTGCGGTCCGCTGCGGAACGATACACTTGGAAGGACGGGCGACCAGCTTTCAATTTCGCACATTCGTTGCTTCGCATCAAATTGCGGGCAGCACGGGTTGCAGTCACAACGGCAAGTTCAATTTCCCAGGGAGCGCGACAGACGCTATCGTGAGCACCACCTATCCAACCAT
>JAJZHR010000198.1 GCA_021810815.1 Acidobacteriota bacterium
TACCCTTCCGGCTCACCAGGGCAATCTGCGTGGAATCGCGAAGCAAGGCACTTCATGGGCCTCAAAGTTTTGATCCGAGCGCCGGGGATGCCGGAGAGCTCATAGGAGACATCTTAGGATGAAATCAAAAAATAGTTTGAAATCATGCGCTCTCGGCGCTACAGGACTCGCCGCATTTGTTCTTTTCGCCGGTTGCAACTCCTCTACTTCCAGCTCCATGCCAGGCACTCCTGCTTCAGCATCCACCGCTCCGGCCGTCATTACCGTGAGCGATGCACCCCTTGGCAACATCCTCTCCGCCAAGGTCACCATCTCCTCGATCAGCCTCGGCACGAGCGGAGGCTCATCCGTATCGGTGGTCTCGCAGCCTGAAACGGTGGAACTCTCCGGCCTGGGCGCCACGCAGGAGCCCATCGAGCTGACCAACGTGGCATTCGGAACCTACAACTCGGTTTCCGTCACGGTATCTGCCGCGCAGGTCACCTACGTCAATTCGAACGGGCAGGTTGTTAGCGCCAGCGCCACCCTGAGCTCGCCCAGCGTGACGGTCGCCCTGAATCCGGCGCTCGCCATCAGCACGAATGGGGAGGTGCAGCTCCAGATCGGCTTCAACCTGGCGCAGTCCTTCAGCATCTCGGGCAGCACCGTGACGTTTACGCCGGCCATCAGCACCAGCGGCGCGCAGGTAGAAAACGAAAGCGACAGCCAGCGCGAGATCGAGGTCGCAGGACAGGTGACTGCTATCTCCTCCACCAGCATTACGATACAGTGCGGCGACTCCGGTAAGCAGTTCACCTTCACCATCAACAGTTCCACGCAGTTCCCGTCGGGAGTGACGACGTCAAACATCGCGCAGGGCTCGTATGTTCAGGTGAAGGGCCAGACGCAGACTGACGGCAGTCTTCTTGCGCTTACCATCACCCCGTTGGCAGGTAATCAGCAGTCCGGCGGGCAGCAAGACGGCGGCGCGAAGGGCATCGTGGTGAGCATCACCCATGACGGCACGGGCAATCTCACCAGCTTCACCATGGTGCCGCAGGAAAGCTTCGGCTCCATGATGTCCGCCAACGCCACCATGAACGTGGTGGTCGCGTCGTCCACTACCTACGGCATCAACGAGGACGCGAAGCAGTTGGGCCTGGCCAGTTCCAGCTTCTCGGCCATGGAAGTCTTCCCGGGCCAGGCCGTGATGGTGATGGGCTCCATGGATAACAGCGGAAACCTGGACGCAGCGCAGATCATGCTCGGTGCGGAAAATGCACAGGGAACGCTGGTTGCGATGCCGCAGGCCTCCGGATCTAATCTGGACTTCAGCCTGACGCTGCCGGTGCCTTCGTTCCTGAACATGTATGAGAAGCTGGTCACTCTGAATGCGGTCGCCGGAACGAACACCGACTACGGCAACGGAATGACCTCGTCGACCTTCGCCGCAGCCGCGGCCGGAGCCTCCGTGCAGGTCCACGGCTACCTGCTTGTCGATCAGAAAGGCAACTACCTCCTCTACGCCTCCGAGATATCGCAGGCGGAAACGCCAGAAGCCCCCGAAGGAAACTGACCTTCGTCCTGCGCTGCGTGGCGATCTCTCAGATCTCACGCAGCGCAGCCCTCCTTGCCAGCCAACAAATCGCTTGCCAGTCAACCTGCGATCGCCCGGCGGCACTGTTGCTGCGTATAGACTGGATCGCAGCACGTCATGAAAGATTCCATCGCCGTTTCGAAAGAGAACTACCTGAAGGCCATCCTCGAAGCCGACGCCGAGGGCCGCCAGGTATTTCCCGCGACCCTCGCCCACTGGCTTGAGGTCTCCGCGCCCGCCGTCACCATGGCGCTTAAACGCCTCAAGCGCGACGGCTACGTCGAGGTCGGTGCCGACGGCATCGTCCGCCTCACCGAAAAAGGCCGCGAAACCGCCTATCACACCGCCCTCCGCCACCACCTCATCGAACGCATGCTCAGCGAAATCTTCGGCATGGAGTGGTACGAGATCCACGAAGAAGCCGAGCGCCTGGAACACGCCGTATCCCCCGCCTTCGAAGCCAAACTCCGCGAGCGCCTCGGCGAGGGCGGCGCCTGCCCCCACGGCAACGCCGTGCTCCCCGAAAATCCCGCCGAACGCAAATGCCGCGGCGAAGTTCCGCTCTCCGAGGCCCTGCCCGGCCAGCATTACGTCGTCACCAGCCTCCAGGAGCGCGACCCCCAGTTGCTGCTCTTCCTTCACCGAAATGGAATTGGCCCCAGCAAACAGCTCTGCGTGTTGAGCCAGAATTACGACCAAACCGTTTCCATTCAGTTACATGGTGGAGACTCCATCCTCGGGCGTCCGGCTGCCGAAGCGGTCTGGCTTCGTCCGGGCACAGATAAATAACCAAAAATAAACAAAGAATTTAACTATGATTAAGCACCCTGTGGCATACTAGTTCACAGCGAGTTCCACCTCTCACCCGCTGACCAATGGCCACTGAGTCCACCCCCAACACAGCGTTGCCTGAGCTCTCCCTTCCGGAGATCCATTCCACCGTCAGCATCTCGATCTCGCCGTTCTACTGGCGACGCCTCCTCGGCTTCATCGGGCCCGGCTTCCTCATCTCTGTCGGCTACATGGACCCCGGGAACTGGGCCACCGACATTGCCGGGGGGGCGCAGTTCGGTTATACGCTGCTGTTCGTCATCATGGCCTCCAACCTGATGGCCGTCCTGCTGCAAAGCCTGAGCCTCAAGCTTGGGGTGGCCACCGAGCGCGACCTGGCCCAGCTCTGCCGCGAGAGCACCGGCCGCTGGGGCAGCTTCTTCCTGTGGATCATGGCCGAGATCGCCATCGCCGCCTGCGATCTCGCCGAGGTCATCGGCTCCGCCATCGCCCTCAACCTACTCTTCCACGTCCCGCTCTTCTGGGGCGTGCTCATCACCGGCCTCGATGTCCTGCTCATTCTCCTGCTGCAGCGCTGGGGATTTCGCACCATTGAAGCCATCGTCATTGCCCTCATCGGCGTCATCCTCGCCCTGTTCTGCATCCAGATGTTCCTGTCGCGTCCCGACTACCTGCCTGCGCTGGACAGCCTTTTGATCCCGTCGCGGTCCATCCTTACCAACCCCGCCATGCTCTACATCGCCATCGGCATGCTGGGCGCAACGGTGATGCCGCACAATCTGTATCTGCACTCGTCCATCGTGCAGAGCCGCCGTTACAAGCGCACCCCGCAAGGCAAGCGCGAGGCCGTCAAGATGGCCAACATCGACTCCGCCCTCGCCCTCACCTTGGCGCTCTTCGTCAACGCCGCCATCCTCGTCGTCGCCGCCGCAGTCTTTCACCGCAGCGGCCACTTCGAGGTGGCCGCCATTGAAGAAGCCTACAAGCTGCTCAGCCCGCTGGTGGGCGCCGGCTTTGCCAGCACCCTCTTCGCCATCGCGCTGCTCGCCTCGGGGCAGAACTCGTCGATCACTGGAACCCTCGCCGGCCAGGTGGTGATGGAGGGCTTCATCCAGATGCGGGTCGCACCCTGGATGCGCCGCCTCATCACGCGTTCGCTGGCAATTATTCCCACCATCGTCGTCGTCGCCCTGTATGGCGCGCACGGCACTGAAAAACTGCTGATCCTCAGCCAGGTGATCCTGTCGCTGCAGCTCAGCTTTGCGGTGGTTCCGCTGGTCCTTTTCACCAACAGCCGCAAGCGCATGGGCGAGTTTGTGAATGCGCCGTGGTTGAAGGCGCTGGCGTGGATAGTAGCTTTGGTGATCGCGGGGTTGAACGCGTGGCTGCTGGTGCAGATGGCGCTGGGGCGCTGAACGGCCGCTTCACAGTTCAAGAGCACACTCAGTCGGGAACCGAAGAATTCCTTTCTCGCGCGACCTTGCCGTCGGGGCTGAGACTCAGGCGCAGAACCTGCACGAACAATGCAGCTAATATGGCGATCGCGAGCCATGCGAACCAGTCGCCACCTGCCTGATACAGAGTCCAGCTATGCGCGGTTGGGACACTCACCAACAATGTAGCGAATGCAGCGGAACGACTGCTTACTTCGCCGACGATGCGACCGCGGTTGTCGCTCGCGTACAGCAGTCCGTTCTTGGCCGTACGCACCACGCTGAATCCATCTTCCACACCACGCATGACCGCGATGTGCCCGTGCCAGAAATCGTCGATGACAAAGTCCCATGCGGGGACGAGCAGGAGTCCCGCGCCTGCGCGGCCGTAGAGACGCGCGGGTGAGGCAAAGTCCATGTCCTTGCAGATGGCGACGCCCCAGGTGGGTCGAGGTCTGTCGAGAAGTGTGAGCGATGTGCCAGGCTTGAGATTCGACTCGAAGGGTGGCAGCATGTGCTGCTTGTCGTAGGTGCGCACCGGCGATCCCGGAGTGTAGATACGAGCCTGATTGTACTTTACGGGGCCGTCAACATGGACGACTCCCGCCACCACAGTTGCTCCACTGCGGTCGGCGATGCTTTGCAGGATGGCGTCGCTCGATGCGGAGTGGCCCGCGAGGGTGACGGCGATCTTCTCGGGAATCAGGATGGCCTTCGCGCCTTGAGCGGCAAGCGATTCGGCTGCGGCAGCGTAGTCACGGAACAATCGCTCTGTATCGGGGCCGGGAGCGGCGACGGATGCGTCGCCTTGCGGGTCGTGGGCGATGAGACCGACGCGCGCGGTGTTCTCGACCGGAGTGGCAAGGCGGACGACGCCGAAAATTAGTACGCATGCGACCACTGCGAGTGCAGAGGTGAGAACGTGGCGCGCGCGCTGGGGTGCGGTGGGCCAAAGATGCAGTGCGATTGCGACGGCGGAAGGGAACAGAAGCAGGACGAAGGTCATGCCCCACGGGCCGGTGACGGAAGCAAGCTGCAGAAACGGGAGGAAGTTGAGTTGCGAGTAGGCCAGGCTTCCGGCCGTGCCGTGCGGCGAGGTGAAATTGCGCAGAAACTCTCCCGCCACCCACACAGCGGGAAGTGCGACCATGCCGCTCCACACTGCGCCGCGCAATACCAGTGCTCGAAACAAAACCACGCCCGCAGCGAAGACGACGCCCGCCGCTAGAAAGATACTGAACCACACCGAGGCGGGGGTGCCCAGCCCATGGACGAGATAGGTCCACATGTTCAGATTTCCCACCAGCGTGACAGCGATGGACACGACGGCTGCGGCGCTCCAGGAACTGCGCAACGCAAACCAAAGCATTGGCAGAGGAGCGATCCATACGAGCGGCCATAGGGGATGGAGGCCATTGCCGAAGTAGAACAGAGCGGCCGAGGCGACGGTTGCGACAAGAGCTTGGCCGAAAGGGCGGGCGTTAGCTGCGGAGACCATTCAAATACCTCCCGAACGAGCGATGGCAAAAGGCGCGGAATTGTTCCGGCGACATGCGCACGCGGCCGCCGAGGTAGAGCATGACAAGACCCTGGAGAAGAGCGCCTGTCTCAAAGACGATCTCCCATTCATCGTCTTTGCGGAAGTGGCCGGACTCCATGGCGCGAGCAATGA
>JAJZHR010000199.1 GCA_021810815.1 Acidobacteriota bacterium
GGCTCCGTGATACTGCTCCTGGCCGTTCAGGGCGCTGCGCCACTGCCAGTAAAGCACCGCGTCCGCGCCATGCCCCACCGCCTGCCAGGCCATGACGCGCACCTGTCCGCGGGGCAGGATGCTGTTGACCGGAGCCCAGTTCACAAAGCCCGGCTGGGTCTCCATCACCCAGAAGTTCGCGCGCTTCCATCCGCGCACAAAGTCGTGCATCATGCCATTGCGCAGGGCGTCCAGGTGGCCGTTGCCGACATAGTCGTCCCAGGAGGCAAGGCTCAGCTCGCGGTTGATCTGGTAGTGGTCGAAATTGTCTGTCCACCCCAGGCCGCCGATGTTGGTGGTGAGGAACTGCGCCGGGTTCGCGGACTCCCGGATCGCCTCCACCTGAACCTGCTGGAAGCTGCGCCATGTGTCTGTGACGAAGTGGCGATGGTCCAGCAACAGGCCCGGGTTTCCATGTTCCGCCACCAGAGGAATCTCGTTCCAGCGGTCGTAGGTCTGGCTCCAGTAGGCCGTCGTCCAATGCTGATTCAGAGCGTCCAGCGTCTTGTATTTCCGCTTGAGCCACTGCTGGAACATGGCGCGGGTTGCCGGGTCGAAGGACTCGTCTGAATACTCGTTGCCGATCTGCCATCCGATCACGTCGGGGTCGTGGCCGAATCGTTTGGCAAGCTGCGCGGCGATCTGCGCGCAGAATTCGCGATAGCGCGGGCTGGCGTAGGAGAACTGCCGCCGCTCTCCATGCTGCGCTCTCTTGCCGCTCGCGTCCACGCGCAGCGTGTCAGGATACTTCGACGTGAGCCACGCGGGCGGAGCGTCTGTGGGCGTCCCGATCACCACGGCGATGTGGTGCCGCTCCGCGGCACGGATGGCGCGCTCCAGCCAGTCCAGCTCGTACACGCCTTCGCTCGGTTCCATGCGGCTCCATGCGAACTCGCCCACGCGGACCACGTTCATTCCTGCATCCTGCATGAGCTGCAGGTCGGCGTCCCATCGCTCCTCCGGCCACTGCTCCGGATACCACGCCGAGCCGAGCAAAGGAGCGTGGGGCGTCACGAACACGGGCTGCTGCTGGGCGGATGCACCGCGGCAGCAGCAGCCGACGGCGACCAGGACCAGCAGGACAGGAACAACCCAGCGACGAAGAATGCTGCGCAACGTTAGGACCCCCTTCATGCAACATCGAAAGCAGCACCGGACTCAACACCGGATGCGATGACCCGATGCGCTTCCTGCATCCAGCGCCCGGATCCAGCGCCCGGATGCAATGCTGGACAGAATAGCGAAAGCGTGGCACTTTTTTACATGCAATCGGACGCAGCCGCGGAGGCGGAGCCAATGCGCATACCCATCCACGCTCTCGAATCAACCCTTGCAGCAGCCCGATTCCAGCGGCCCGCACCAGCGAATGCGTCCACCTGCGCGGACTTGAGGGCCTTCTTCGACGCCAGTCCGCGCCCAGTCTTGATTCCGCATTCCGGTATCTCTGCAGGCCGGGAGCAGGTCGGCGGCTGTGGCAGCGGAGCATCTCCACTTCAGATTCAGAACACCGACCATCGAGGGACACGACTTGCGACAGAAGCTCGCCATCATCCACACTTCGCCCACGCTGACTCCGCTCTTCGCGCAGCTTTGCGCGCAGTGGCTTCCCGGGGTTGCCATCTTCCACATGGTCGATGAGAGCCTCATCCGCGACACCATCGAGAGCGGGTCTCTGCGCAAGCTGACAATGCGCCGCCTGATCGCTCTGGTCGACTCCGCCGCGTCCGCCGGAGCGACTGCAGTGCTGGTCACCTGCTCTTCCATTGGCCCCGCCGTCACCATCGCTCAATCCCTCTTCGACATCCCCGTGCTCCGCGTGGATGAGGCCATGGCGGAAGAGGCCATCGAACGCGGCTCGCGCATCGGCGTGCTCGCCACGCTGCGCACCACGCTCGAGCCCACCATCGCCCTGGTGCGCGACAAGGCGGTCGCCGCGGGCAAGCAGGTCACCATCGTCGATCATCTCTGCGAGGGAGCGTTCGAAGCCGTCCTCTCCGGCGATACGGCTACCCATGACGCTATCGTGAGCGCGGCCCTGCGGGATCTAGCCAGCCAGGTGGATGCTGTTGTCCTGGCGCAGGCTTCGATGGCGCGCGTCGTTGCCAGCATGCCGCCGGGATCGCTGGCCGCTCCTGTCTTCTCCAGTCCGGAGCTTGCCGTGCAGCGCACGCGCGATATTCTGTTCGGTCTTCTTCCGCCTCTCAACGGGGTTCCGGTTTGAGGAAGCGTCATGGCGTTCTGGCACTGCTGGGAGCAGTCTCCGTCATCACCTTTCTCGACCGTCTGGCGATTGCCGTCGCAGGCCCCAGCATCCAGCAGGATCTGCATATTTCGCCCGACCTCTGGGGATGGATTCTCAGCGCGTATGTGCTTGCGTATGGAATCTTCGAGATTCCCTCCGGAGCTCTCGGCGACAGGTTCGGCCAGCGCCGCGAGCTGACCCGGATCACCGTCTGGTGGTCCGCCTTCACCGCTCTCACCGGCTGGTCGCGCAGCTTCCTGCAACTGGTCAGCACGCGATTTCTCTTTGGCATCGGAGCTGCCGGAGCCTACCCCAACATCTCCGGCGTGCTGGCGCGCTGGCTTCCGGTTCGCGAACGAGCTCGCGGCCAGGGCATCATCTGGGCTGCGAGCCGTCTTGGCGGCGCACTTGCTCCCCTGCTTCTGGTGCCGCTGCAGACCCGCTTCGGATGGCGCGCTGTCTTCTGGGCGCTCGGTGCGCTGGGCCTGGCATGGGCAATCGTCTGGCGCTCCTGGTTCCATGACGATCCCTCCACCCAGCCCGGCATCACAGCGCAGGAGCTTGACGAGATTGGCCGCAGCCACCTGAGCACGCATGGCAACACTCCCTGGGCATCGCTCTTCCGCCTGCGCCAGCTCTGGCTGATCGTCCTCGCCTACGGCCTCTACGCCTGGGCAAGCTGGTTCTACTTTTCCTGGTTCCCCACATGGATGGTCCACGGAGCGCATTTCTCCATACCGCAGATGGGCATCTACGCATCGTTCCCCTTCCTGGTGGGCATCGTCGGCAACCTTGCCGGCGGATGGATCTCGGACGCTCTCGTCATACGCTACGGCATGAAGCACGCTTACCGCTGGGTTACGTCCGTCTGCCTGCTTGCCACCAGCGTTCTGCTCTTCGCCATGAGCATGGCCCACAGCAAGACACAGGTGGTCGTTCTCTCGACCCTCGGCTTTGGCATGATGGACCTGATGCTGCCCTCGGCCTGGGCCATGTGCATGAGCATCGGCGGCCGCTTTGGCGGCACAGCCACAGGCGTGATGAA
This sequence comes from Acidobacteriota bacterium, assembly GCA_021810815.1. GTDB lineage: Bacteria > Acidobacteriota > Terriglobia > Terriglobales > Acidobacteriaceae > JAJZHR01. The sequence continues at coordinate 3,327 of JAJZHR010000199.1, forward strand.
CACCTCTGGCCAGCTTGGCGGACTTCTCTGCACCGTCCTGTTCGGCTATATGGTCCACGCCACCGGCAACTACAATCTGCCCGTTCGCGTCGTCGCTCTCATGGTCCTGCTGAGCGCCATTGTCTTCTCTCGCATCGACTGCACCAACGGCCTCGGCGCGGACCGCATGACGCGGACAACATGACCCGGACCAGCTCGGCAGGAGCAGAGCGAGCACGAAAAGCTTTGCCTTCAGCACAGATAGCATCAGACCAGACGGCCTTCAGCCAAGCATCAGCGGCAGCGACTCGCCCTCAAGCGCCGCCACGCCGCACCCGCTCAAAGAAATCCTCATGCCCCACCTGTCCGCCCTTCATCACAATCTCAAGGCCGTCCAGCAGCGCGTTGCCGCAATACGCGCGGCACAGTGGAGCGCCAGGCTCGATCATGGCCATCCACGTGAGAGCGTCGAATCCCAGCACCGATGCTGCGTGGCTCGAGGTGTCTCCTCCGGCCAGAACCACCCTCCGCACGCCGGACTGCAATACGATCTCGCGCAGCAGTTGGCCCATCGCGACGCCCAGATCGTCGCCGTGCGCCGCCGCTCCACTTTTCAGCGGGCCCAGCGCGGTGTAGGCCACTACGCTGCGTCCGCGGCGCAAAGCCTCGACGGCGGCTCGCGCATACTCCATCTGCGCCGGCCCGCCTGCGGCAGCGTCCAGCAGCCGCGCGGCATCGATCTTCACCTCGGCGTATCCGTTGGCCAGCGCCCACTCGATCTGTCCCGCTGTAACCGGCGAACAGCTTCCGCTCAGGGCAAGCACCGCATCGACTGCGGCGGGCTTCTCAGGAGCAGCGGACTTCTCGACAGCAGCGAGTCTTTCTCCAGCGAGTTTTTCCGCAGCGGCGGACTTGTTGCAGGCCGTCGAGTCATCCAGCAGAGACGCAGCGCGCCATTGAGGAATCAGGCTGCAGGTGAGCCCCGAGCTTCCGATGGCGAACAACTGCCGTTCCGGCGCGTGCTCCCACGCCCGCTCCCAAATCACCCGGCCTGTCTCTCGCAGCGAGGCCTCATCCGCTCCATCGAACAGAACCGCCTCCGCACCATCCCGAACAAGGGCGTCCAGCGCCGCTCCACCGTTGGCTGCCTGCAGCGTCGGCAGATCCATCAGAGCAATCCGCAACGGAGTTTGCATCGACAGGTGCAGCCGAAGGTCTGCCTCCGTCATGGGCGTCACCGGATGGCAGCGCATTGTGGGATGGCGGTCAATGCGGTAAACTGCGTCCCCCGCTCTTGCGAACAGGTTCCCGAAGACAACGTAGCGGCCGAGGTGCGGCGCTCCCACCACGATGGGCACAGGCCCGCCAAACACCATCCGGCCTATCTCCATTGCGCGCCCGATGCTGCCGCGTTCCGGCGAACTGTCGAACGTGGAGCACACCTTGTAGTGGGCAACGCGCGCACCCAGGGACTTCAGCAGCTCGAACACGCCCGGCAGGAATGCCTCCATCTCCGCCGGCGTTCGGCTGCGGCTGTCGCCTGCGATTCCCATCGCCTGGTAATCGGCGAAGCGCGCCAGCATCTCCGGCGACGGCACCCGGGTAAACAGCACCGACCGCACGCCGCCGCTGGCAAGGCAGTCCAGCACATCGGTCGATCCGGTGAAGTCATCTCCGTAATAGCAGTAGAGCGGTCGCAATCGCAGTCCTCGCAGGCGCTTTCTTCACAGTGTTCACGCTGGGAACATCTCCAGCGAAGACCGCAGCTCTTCATGCTCGCGCGCAAACTCCTCCAGGGGAACTCCTGCCGCGGATGCCTCCCACGCCTGATGCAGGCTGCGCACGCCCGCAGCCACGCCCATCGGATGCGCCATGATTCCACCGCCGCACGCATGGATCAGGTCCATCGAGCCAAGCGCTCGCAAGGTATCGGGCGCCTGCCGCGCCGTCTGCCCGGAAGAGAACACAGGCATGATTTCGCAGCCGCGCCCGGGGACATCGAACATCGGCGTCAGGCACTCCCTGGCAGAGGCGATCACCGACGCATCGTCCTCGCAGAACTTGTTCCGCAATCCGTTCACATGCGAATGGTCGATGCCCGCGAGCCGCCAGAATTTCTGGAACGCGACAAAGCTCATGCCAATCGCAGGCG
>JAJZHR010000200.1 GCA_021810815.1 Acidobacteriota bacterium
ATGATGCCATAGGAGAGAGCGAGCGTTGCCAGCGCGATGGTCAGCACGAAGCGCGAGCCGTGCTTGTCGGACATTCTGCCTGCGAAGGGAGCGACCATCGCTCCTGTAACGCCCAGGATGCCGAAGCTGCCTGCGATGCCAGCGCCGTAGTGGTAGGGAGCTCCGCCCAGCAGGAAAGCGAGCGTCGTCCAGAAGCAACTGAACGATGCGAACACCAGAGCGCCTAGCAGGGCGGACTCGCGCAGCAGCGGCTGCTCGCGGTAGATGGTCCACAGCGACCGCAGCGCCTCTCCGTAGCGCACCGGGTGGGTCGGTCGCAGCGGGGGCATTATCTTCCAGATCAGCGGAACGAAAGCGGCGCTGATGACGGCGGCGGTGGCGTACACCACTCTCCATCCGCCCAGGCTGCTCACCCATCCGGCGTAGGTGCGGGCCAGCAGAATACCCACCAGCAGGCCCGTCATCACGATGCCGATGGCCTGGCCGCGCTTGGCGTCGCTGACCAGCTCGGGAGCGATAGGAACGGCGAGGTGCGTGACAGCGGCGAGGCTGCCGACTAGAACGCTGGCCAGCATCAGCAACCCCAGCGTCGGAGCCGCGGCCGTCAGCGCCAACGCCAGCGTGATCGCAGCGAACATGCGCATCATCAGCCCACGCCGCTCCAGCACGTCGCCCAGAGGGACGAAGAACAGCAGCCCAAGAGCGTAGCCCACCTGCGTCGCCACGGAGACAAAACCTGTCTGTCCGGCGGCCGCGTGGTAGCTTCTGCCCATCTCCAGCAGCAGCGGCTGATTGTAATAGATGCTGGAAACACCCACGCAGCAGATGACACCGAGGAAAGGAAGCAGAGCGCGCGGCTGCATCGCACGGTCGATGGACGGGGCCTCGGATGCGTCAGCCGCCTGCTGCCCGTCGCAGGATCCATCCGAAAGAGATCCCTTGAGGCCGTCTTGAATTCCGTTTGCCAAGACACCAGTTTAGAACAGTTGTTGGACCACCAGTGACCTGGAGTGAGCGTCTGGTAATAGGGCATTTGGAGCCGGTTGTTGAGGGAGTGCTATCGCCATGCGGTAAACACCGAGAGTACGGTGAGGCGAAACACTCAGCGACTGCCAGTCAGTGCGTCCCATCTTTCGCATGACTCTCACGGAATAATCCAAGGTGCCTCGTGCTTCCTGTTGCGCCGAGGGATAGGCTCAGCGAGGGGCACGTTGCCGAACGAGCTACTTGCCGCCAAGCACCAGCTTGGCGATGGTCGCCAACTGCATAAAGGAGGTGCCCTCGTAGATTTTCCCGATCTTGGCGTCGCGATATAGCTTTTCAACCGGGTAGTCCTTGACAAACCCTGATCCACCAAAAATCTCCACCGCCTGACTGGCCACGCGCTCGGCCACCTGCGAGGCCATGTACTTGCACATCGCCGCTTCCTTCACGTAGCTCATCTTCGCGTCTTTCAGACGCGCAGCGTTGTAGACCATCAGGCGGACGGCCTCGATCTCCGTCGCCATCTCTGCAAGCTGGAACTGCACCGCCTGGAACTCCGCGATGGGCTTGCCGAACTGCGTACGCTCCTTCGCGTACCTCGCAGCGTGGCCCCATGCGCCGTGGGCCAGTCCCAGCATCTGCGACCCGATGCCGATGCGTCCCTCGTTCAGCGTCTCGATGGCGATCTTGTAGCCCTTGCCCGGCTCTCCCAGAACGTTCGCCGCAGGCACTTCGCAATCGTCGAACACCAGCTCGCAGGTGCTGGAGGCGCGAATGCCGAGCTTGTCCTCCTTCTTGCCAAGCGTGAAGCCGGGCGCACCCTTCTCCACCAGAAACGCTGTGATGCCCTTGTACCCCGCCGTCGGATCCACCGTCGCGAACACGATGAACAGGCCGGACTCCTTCGCATTGGTGATCCACAGCTTCCGCCCGTTCAGCACGTAGACATCCCCGCGCTTCTCCGCTCGCGTCTTCAGGGCGAAGGCGTCGGAGCCGGAGCCTGCCTCGCTCAGCGCATACGATCCCACCGTGTCCACGGCCATGCGCGGCAGGTATTGCCGCTTCTGCGCCTCCGTGGCCCAGCGCAGCAGGGCGTTGATGCAGAGTGTGTTCTGCACGTCCACCAGAACGCCCACGGAGGGATCGACGGCGGAGATAGCCTCGACAGCAAGGATCGCGTCAAAGAACCTGCCGCCCGCACCTCCATACTCCTCTGGAATTTCGATCCCCATCAGCCCGAGCGCGAACAGTTGCTGGATCACCGCCGGGTCCATGTGCTGCTCCTCATCCATAGACCGCACAAGCGAAGCGATCTTCTCCGCGGCGAACTGGGCGACCGTCTCGCGGAAGAAGGTCTCCTCCCCGCTCAACACGCTCAGCGGAGCGCCAACAACAGCATGGGCAGCAAGCTCAGACACAGGCAAACCTCGCAGACCTTTTCGGCCATTCAGATGAAAACAGTGGAGTGTAGCATTGGCGGGGTGCGGAGGGGAATTGGGCTACCTGCAAGTCGCTGCGGCTACCGCGCCGCCAGCGCCCGCAGCGTCGCCACATTCCGTGCCTCGTCGCCGGGCTCGTCCACCGGCGTCTCCGCGATAAAGGCGGCGTGGGCGAAGCGGGGATCGTGCAGCAGCCGGCGAAAGGGCTCCGCTCCCATGGTGCCTTCGCCGATGTGCTGGTGGCGGTCGAGCTTCGATCCGCGCGCCGCCTTGGCGTCGTTGCAATGCCACACGCGCACCGCTTCGAAGCCGATGTGCTGGTCGATCAGCCGCATGGTCTCGGCATAGCCCTCCTCAGAGATCAGGTCGTAGCCGGCCACGTGGGTGTGGCAGGTGTCCAGGCAGACGGCGACCGGGGCGACAGGCTTCAGCACGGCGACCAGCTCCCCCACCTGCTCAAAGCTGCCGCCGAGGGAGAACTCCGCGCCGCAGGTGTTCTCGATCAGGATGCTCAGGCCAGCGTCCTGCCACGGCAGCCCGTCGATGGAGCGGGCAATCGACTCCGCCGCCAGCGCCATGCCCTGCTCCCGCGTCATCCCGCGAAAGGAGCCGGGGTGCAGCACCAGGTATTCCGCGCCGAGCGCCAGGGCGCGCTCCACCTCTCCGCGCAGGCCGAGGATGGACTTCTGCAGCACCTCGTCGCCCTGGCAGCAGACGTTGACCAGGTAGCTGACGTGGATGGCCATGGGGCCGATGTCGTGCTCCGCGCGCAGGGACTTCAGCTTCTCCGCGTCCTTGGGCGCAATGGACGTTGGCCGCCACGTGCGCGGACTGCTGGAAAAAATCTGCAGCGTGTTCGCCCCGGCCTCGCGCGCCCGGTCCACTGCCGTCCAAACGCCGCCACTGGTGGAGAGGTGTACGCCGATGCGCCGCGCTGTGTCCCGACCGGCCTTCTTCGGCACGGCCAGCCCGGATTCTTGTTTATTCTGTTCGCCCATGCAGCAAACATAACGCAAATCGCGCCGGTTGAGTCTTGGTGCCGCAGTCCGGGCGCTCCATCCTTTGCCGCGCTTCATCGCAAAGGGTGAGAATGCAGTTGAGAATGCTTCTTTCGGGCTCACTGTCGAACGAGGCCTTTCATGGCAGCTTGAACTCCGTCCCCCTTCCGCAAAAGCGCGAAGGATGGGCAGCCCGCCTTGCCTGATCCGGGTTAGCAGATGGGGAAATCCGGATGATTGCCGCAGGGTGATATTTTTTGCGGCTTCAACCCGAAGATCGGCCCGGCTGGGCCATAATGGACACGACCCTTCTACCCATCTTCGCTGCGAAACGAGCCGCCCATGTCCAGATCGAAGCAGCAAAGCCTCAGCAACCATATGAGGTTCGACCCCGCGTTCCATTACGTCCTTGTCCCAATCCTCGTGATTCTCCTGCTGGTTTGCACCGTTCTTCTGGTCTTGCATCCAGGGCTTCCTTACGTCCTGATCATGGCGTTGCTGGTCGCGCTCTTCATCACCGCAGGCAGAATGCGCGGCTACTCGCTGAAGGTGCAGGACCGCATCATCCGGCTAGAGGAGCGGCTGCGCCTGACAGTCCTGGTGCCGCAGCCGATGCACCACCGCATCCACCAACTTACCGAGGACCAGTTGGTCGGTCTGCGCTTTGCCTCCGACGACGAGGTTCCCGCTCTGGTGGAGCACGCGCTGAACGAACACCTCACCGGCAAGCAAATCAAGCATCGCATCCAGAACTGGCGCCCCGACCACTGGAGGGTTTAGGAAGAGGCCGCCAAGTCCCTCCGCTATGCCATCAAAGGGATACACCATTCTCTTTCAGCCACTTGCGGAGGAACCAGCGTCCCTCCGCTTTCAATGCCAGACTTGTTCAGAGATTCCCTGCAAGCTACCGGACCAGAGGCGTCCTTTTCCACCTGAATGCGTCCAAACCCAGCGGGTGATCGCCCAGGCCCGCACGGTATCCTTCCAGATATGGCTATTGTTTCGAACCCTCCCGAGATGCAAGTGAAAACTGTCGTCGCAGCCACCGATTTCATGGAGAGCTCGCGCCTTGCCCTGGATTACGCAGTCTCCTTCGCCCACCATTACAAGGCGGAGCTGGTGCTGCTGCACGTCTTCGAGATGACCGAGGCGGCCATCTCGGCGGAGTTGACCTCCCACAAGCCGAGCCTTCGCCGCAGCTCAAAGCAGGAGCGCCTGGAGGCGTTCGCCGAGGGGATACGCCGGGCTGGCGTGTCTGTGCGCTGGGAGCTGATGGAGGGGCCGGTCTGCGACACGCTGTTGAAAGCCACAAAAGAGCTGAAGGCCGACCTGCTGGTGATCGGGACCCACGGCACGCACCACGGCCTAGACCACATGCTGATCGGCTCCAACACCGAGGCGCTGCTGCTGAACGCTCCCTGCCCCACCCTGACCGTGGGTCGCCACGTGCTCGGCGGGGTGAGGCTGGACATTGGATTCAAGAAAATACTGTATGTCTCTGACTTCACGCCGGAGGCAGCCGCTGCTGCTCCTTACGCTCTGCTGCTGGGGCGGGAGTTCGGCGCGGAGGTGGATGTCTGCCAGTTGATGCCTGAGGTGGCCGAGGACAACACCGCAGTCCGCAACGGGCTTGCGGAACAGTACTGCGACCAGATGAGGACAATCCTGGGCAAGCCGGAACACGCCTGGTGCGCTCCGGCCTTCCAGTTGGATCGCGCTATTGCCATCGAGCAGTTGGTGGAGCGGGTGCAATCCGACTCCGCCAGCCTCATCGTAATGGGGGTCAAACGGAGTTCGCAGCTCGGCCGGCACCTCCGCACCAGCTTTGCCTATCAGCTTCTTGCAAAAGCCGTTTGCCCCATCCTGACCATCCACACGAATGGGGAATCGACCGACTGAGAGGTCTCTTTTCCGTCGGCGTTTTCCTCCCTTCCTGGTAGGCAAACGCCGTCATTGCTGAAGGTTGCAGGCAACTCCAGTTGGCCGGAGCCACATCCTACTGTGCTCCCGTGCCTTGGCT
>JAJZHR010000201.1 GCA_021810815.1 Acidobacteriota bacterium
GTCGCCGGCCGAGCTGTTCACACTGGCCTTCACGTCTGTGACGGTGACATACACGTGCGCGAAGGGACCATTTGGCGCCTGACAGGTGGCAGGGTCGCTCAACATGACCGAAGCCGATGCCATGGTGGCAGCAGGTGTGGTCGTAGATGTGGAACTGCCGCCGCCGCAGCCCGAGGCGATCACGGCCACAACAGCCGCGGCGAAGAGGACGAGAAAAAGGAAAATCTGGCGAAACGGAGGGGTAAAAAAACTGGAAGACTTTCGTATGGTATGCATGGTCTTGACACCTCTTAGTGTTTTTTTGCAGCAAAAAGAGCGAGTGAAAGACCACAGCTTGCATTGTGGAATGGCCGCTCACACCGCTCAGGTAACAAAATTTGAGACAACCATAAGATGGCAACAGCCCTGGTTGCGTTGTACAGCCATCTCGCAGATAACGCATTACGAAAGTACCGCAGGCTGGTACCTGGTGCCGCTTGCATCCTTGCGTCTCGCGGACCTGTTTTGCCGACCGCAGCAGAGTGAGTTAGCCTTGAACGTAATGATTGCCAAGTCCATCGCTCTTTGCATGTCTCTGTCCCTGTCGCTGGGACTTTCGCCCCTATCCGCTGCCGCTCAGAGTGCGAGCCAGGACGCCCTTCCGGATGCGCCCGGCGCAACGACTACGGTCGCGGTGGTCCCCACCGGGCCAACCGCTGTCTTCGACACCAGCATGGGACGGATGACCTGCAAGCTCTACGAGCAGCAAGCGCCCGCCGCCGTCGCCAACTTCATTGGCCTGGCGCAGGGAACTACGGTCTGGACCGACCCTGCAACGCACCAGAAGGTGCGGCGCCCCCTCTACAACGGAACCATCTTCCATCGCGTCATCCCTGACTTCATGATCCAGGGCGGCGACCCGCTGGGCAGCGGCACGGGCGACCCCGGCTACTACTTCGCCGACGAGTTCTCGTCCGGCATTACCTTCGCCCAGCCAGGAATGCTGGCCATGGCCAACTCCGGCCCAAACACCAACGGGTCGCAATTCTTCATCACCACCGCGCCGGCCGAGCACCTGAACAATGTCCACACCATCTTCGGCCAGTGCGACCAGCCGTCCATCGCCGTCGCGCAGTCCATCGCCGCCGTCCCGCGCAACCGCGACGACAGGCCGTTCGTCGACGTCGTCCTCAACAAAGTAACGATCGTGCCGGAGGGCCAGCCAATGCCTCCCGAGCCTCCGGTTCCCGCGGCTGCGGCAGCACCTGCTCCTGCTGCCCACTGAGGTCTTTTCCTGCAATAATTCCATTCGCAGCAAATATCAACCCCAGCATCAATTTCAGCGCTATCAACCAGGAGCAACCATGTCACGCACACCCGGAACCTACGCAATCTTCAACACCACCGAAGGAACCATCGTCTGCCGCCTTTTTGAGAAGGACGCTCCAGAGACCGTTGCCAACTTCATCGGCCTCGCCGAGGGCACCAAGGACTGGTCCAGCCGCGGCAAACAGGGCGGCAAGCTCTACGATGGCACCATTTTCCACCGCGTCATTCCGAACTTCATGATCCAGGGCGGCGACCCGGAAGGAACAGGCATGGGCGGCCCCGGCTACAAGTTCGCCGACGAGACCAGAAACTCGCCGCACAACTTCACCAAGCCCGGCAAACTCGCCATGGCCAACGCAGGCCCCAACACCAACGGGTCGCAATTCTTCATCACCACCACCGACACCGGCTGGCTGACGGGCAAGCACACCATCTTCGGCGAAGTGGTGGAGGGCTATCCCATCGTCGAGAAGATCAGCTCAGTCCCCCGCAATTCGCAGGACAAGCCCAGCAAGCCTGTGGTGCTTGAGAGCCTTGCCATCGAGCGCGTGTAACCCATCGCTCGGAGTGCCCGAACAAAGAAGGCCCGCTCAATGAGCGGGCCTTCCTGCATTCGATCTGTACGATCCGTGCTCTTCTGTGTTGAGCCCTGGGCTCTTCTACACGCCGATGACAGCGCAAAGCTCCTTCACCGCAGCAGCGCTCTTCTTCAGCGCAGCGTCCTCTTCCGCCGTCAGCTTGATCTCGATGATCTGCTCCAGGCCCTTCGACCCAAGCTTGCACGGAACGCCGATGTAGAAGCCCTCGATGCCGTACTCGCCCTGTAGATACGCGGCGCACGGAAGGATCTTCTTCTTGTCCTTCAGAATGGCCTCGACCATCTCCACCGCTGCTGCCGAAGGAGCGTAGTAGGCGCTGCCCGTCTTCAGGTACTTGACGATCTCGGCTCCGCCATCCCGCGTGCGCTGGACGATTTCGGCCAGGCGATCCGCAGGGATCAACTCCGTGATCGGAATGCCAGCAACCGTTGAGTAGCGCGGCAGTGGGACCATCGTGTCTCCGTGGCCGCCCAGCACAAACGCCGTCACATTCTCCACCGACACCTTCAACTCCTCGGCGATGAATGTGCGGAAGCGCGCCGAGTCCAGCACGCCAGCCATGCCGATGACACGCTCGCGGTTGAACTTCGACTGCTTGAACGCGGCCTGCGCCATCGCGTCGAGGGGATTCGAAACGATGATCAGGATGCAGTTCGGAGAAACCGCAGTCACCTTGCCCACAACATCGGACATGATCTTGGAGTTGGTGTTCAGAAGGTCGTCGCGGCTCATGCCCGGCTTGCGCGGAATCCCCGCCGTGATGACCACGATGTCGGAGTTCGCTGTGTCCGCATAGTCATTGGTTCCGAGGATGTGCGAGTCGCGCTTCTCGATCGGCATGGCCTGCAGCAGGTCGAGCGCCTTGCCCTGCGGCACGCCCTCCATGATGTCGATCAACACCACATCCGCAAGCTCCTTCGCCGCGATCCAGTGGGCTGCCGTCGCCCCAACGTTTCCTGCTCCTACGATGGTTACTTTCTTCCGCATTCCGTCTCCTTCGTGTTTTGCGTCATTCCGATGGATGAAGTCGGCTGCCAGCGCCCTATACGCCGGCAGCACTTGCGTTGGCGGGGAAAAGCCGCCAACGCCTCTCTGCCTAGCCCATGTTCTCGATCATGCGGGTGGCGAATTCGCTGGTCTTGGCCTTGGTCGCTCCCTGCATCTGCCGCTCGAAGTCGTAGGTCACGAACTTCTGCGCGATGGTCTTCTCCAAGGAGTTCTCGATCAGCCGCGCAGCCTCTTTCCAGCCGAGGAAGTCGAACAGCATCACGCCGCTCAGCATCACCGATCCGGGATTGATCACGTCCTTGTCCGCGTACTTCGGAGCCGTCCCGTGCGTCGCTTCGAACACAGCGTACCCGTCGCCGACATTGGCTCCGGGAGCAATGCCCAGGCCGCCAACCTGCGCCGCAGCAGCGTCGGAGATGTAGTCGCCGTTCAGGTTGGTCGTCGCCAGAACGCTGTAGTCCGACGGACGGATGATGATCTGCTGAAAGATGGAGTCGGCGATGCGGTCATTCACCAGCACCTTGTTCTTCCACTTGCCGCCGCCATGCGACGCTCCGATGGAGTCCAGCACACCCTTCACCTCGGCGCAGATCTGCTTGCCGAAGTCCGGCGACGCGAATTCGATGCCGGGCTCAATCAGGGCTGCGTTCTCCTCAATCGTGAGGTTGGGATTCGCCTCGACATTGCCCAGAATCCAGCTCTCGCGCTCGGTCACGGTCTGCTCGCGGAACTCCTGCACCGCGACCTCGTAGCCCCACTCGCGGAACGCTCCCTCGGTGAACTTCTGGATATTGCCCTTGTGGACGATGGTCACCGTCTTGCGGCCTTCCTTCAGCGCAAACGCGATCGCAGCCCGCACCAGCCGCTTGGAGCCGGTGATGGAGATCGGCTTCACGCCAACGCCGGAGTCCAGGCGGATCTTTTTCTTCGTGCCCTTCAGCATGTCCTCGTTCAGGAACTCGATGAACTTCTTCGCCTCCGGCGTGCCTTCGCGGAACTCGATGCCGGCGTAGATGTCCTCGGTGTTCTCGCGGAAGATGACCACGTCGAGCTTCTCCGGGTGCTTCACCGGGCTCGGCACGCCAGCGTAATACTTCACTGGCCGGATGCACTGGTACAGGTCCAGCAACTGCCGCAGAGCCACGTTGAGCGAGCGGATGCCGCCGCCAACCGGGGTCGTCAGCGGCCCTTTGATGGAGACGCGCAGGTCGCGCGCCGCTGCGACGGAATCATCCGGCAGCCAGTTCTGCGTCTTGCGATAGCTCTTCTCGCCCGCCAGAATCTCAAACCATTTCACGGAGCGCTGGCCGCCGTAGGCCTTCTCCACTGCAGCATCGAACACACGCTGCGAGGCGCGCCATATGTCCCTGCCTGTGCCGTCGCCTTCGATGAAAGGAATAATGGGGTGGTTGGGAACCGTGTACTTGCCGTCTGCATACTGGATCGCTTCGCCGCCAACCGGCAAAGCGGTTCCGTTGTAAGTTGCTTGCATGGAAGGAGCCTTTCAGAATTGGTGAGTACGCCTGATGAATGGAGATGGTGCTAAGCGGAGTTGCGATCTTTGTCACCTAAAAGGCTACACCGTGAAAACACAGGTTGCAATCAAGCGCCTGAAAGTGAACAGATCTCCACGACCTACCTGCCCGTCCGCAGTTCCTCGTTCAGCACACTCGCCGCCTGCTCGCACGCCGCGCGATCCACATCGAGATGCGTCACCAGGCGCACCGCGTGAGGCCCCACCGTGCTCGCCAGCACGCCGCGCGCCTTCAGGCGGCCCACCAGGGCAGCGGCGTCTCCCCGGTCGCGCAGAGCGAAGATGACGATGTTCGTCTGCACCGCCGAGAGGTCGATCTCCACCTGGCGGTGCTGCGCCACGGCCTCCGCCAGCATCCGTGCGTTGGCATGGTCAGCGGCCAGCAATGCGGGCCCTTCCTCCAGCGCGATCAGGCCGGCGGCGGCCAGCACACCCGCCTGCCGCATTCCGCCGCCCAGCGCCTTGCGGAACGACCGCGCCCGCGCCATCAATTCCCTGCTGCCCACCAGCATCGATCCCACCGGCGCGCCCAGCCCCTTCGACAGGCAGAACATCACCGTGTCAAAGCCGCTCGTCAGCTCCGCCACGCCAACCCCCAGTGCCGTAGCAGCGTTGAATACGCGCGCCCCGTCCAGATGCGTCGGCAGGCCAGCATCCTTCGCTCCCGCCCAAATCTCCCGCAGCACATCGAGCGGAGTAACAGTTCCGCCCGCCATGTTATGCGTATTCTCAAGCTCCACCAGCGCTGTCTGCGCGCGATAGTAAATCTTCGGAGCGATGCTCTCCTTGATCTGCGCCCAGGTAAGAATGCCCTGATGCGCTGCCACTGTGCGCGGCACGCAGCCGGCAAAGGCCGCTACCATCCCCATCTCCCAGTTCAGGATGTGCGCCCGCGACTCGCAGATCACCTCCTGCCCATGCTGCGTGTGCAGCCGGATGCCGATCAGGTTGCCCATGCTGCCAGAGGGCACAAACAGCGAGATCGGA
>JAJZHR010000202.1 GCA_021810815.1 Acidobacteriota bacterium
GATGCAGGAGAAGGACACCCTACGGGAGAAGCCCCTTCGGGGCCGCACACGCAGGCAGTTTCTGGGGCAGACGGCCCTGGCCGCGCTTTCGGGCTTCGTGCCGAAGCAGATGTACGCCAAGGGGAAAGCAGGGCTTTCGCGCAGGCCGAACGTTCTGTTCCTGATCTCGGACGACATGCGGGTCGAGCTGGGCTGCTATGGCAGCCGCTTCCGCGCGCAGACGCCGAATCTGGACGCTCTGGCTGCCAGCGGAGTGCGCTTCGACCGGAACTACTGCCAGTTCCCTCTCTGCAACCCGTCGCGGACTTCCCTGCTGACAGGCTACCGTCCCACCACGACCAAGGTTCTGGGCAATGGCAAGCAGGCCAAGTTCCGGGAGATGCATCCGGAGTGGAAGAGCCTGCCGCAACTGTTCCGCGAAAGTGGCTACACGACGCTTGGCACGGGCAAGGTGTTCCACTTCGACGACCCCGAGGCGTGGACGATCGCGGACGGCATTCCGCCTGCGGCCCCCGGCGCGGCCAGGTTCGAGAGGATCGTCGTTCCGCAGGAGCCGGTGCCGCCGCCGCCGGGAGGAGAGCCGGTGCCCCCGCCTGCGACCAGCGCGAAGGCGCTCCACTCCGACCGCATGCTGGTGTTTCAAGGCGATGGCGAAGGGGAATCGGAGAACATCGTCGCGGACCGAGCGATCGCGTTTCTGCGCGAGCATGCTGCCGGCGGAGAGAAGCAGCAACCGTTCTTCCTGGGCTGCGGATTCTCCAAGCCGCACAGCCCGCCGACAGCTCCGCAGCGCTTTTATGACCTTTACGATCCGAACGCGATCCAGTTGACGCCCGACTTCGCAGCGTGGCCGACCGTGCCCCCGGGATTTCCGCCGGCCGCCATCCGCAAGCGCAACGCCGACCTGTTCATCAGCCGCGGAGCCAGCAAGCGGGAGGCGAAGGAGGTCATTTGCGCCTACCTGGCTTCCATTTCCTGGGCGGACTGGAACCTTGGCCGCGTAGTGAACGAGCTGGACGCCCTGGGGCTGCGCAAGAACACGATTGTCGTCTTCGTCGCCGACCACGGCTACCAACTGGGCGAAAAGGGCAAGTGGTCCAAGGCGGGTTCGCTGTTCGAGATGGGCACACGCGTTCCGCTCATCATCAGCGCTCCGGGCGAGCACGGCAACAGCCACACCTCCTACCAACTGGTCGAGTCGCTGGATATCTACCCGACGCTGGTGCAACTCTGCGGCCTGACCGCGCCTCGGGACATCCACGGCAAGAGCCTCGTCCCGCTGCTGCGCAACCCGAAAGCCACATGGAACCGGCCAGCCTACAGCGTGTGGAGCGAGGATGGAGTCACGCTGCACGGCGTGGCTGTCCGCAAAGGCAAATGGCGCTACGCGGAGTTCGGCAAGAACGGCGTGAATGGGGCCATGCTGTTCGACGAGGAGTCAGATCCGGACGAGATGACGAACCTGGCGGACGACCCGCAGCATGCCCAGGTGCGCGCGGAGCTTTCGCCGCTGGTGCGGAACTATGCGGCTGCGCTGCAGATGCCGGCCTGAAGAGGGCGTAAAGTTAAGAGCGGAGTTGCCGATATGCTTATAATGGTGCTCCGTGATTCTTCGCCTGATGCTCGGATCGGTTGGGTTGGTGGTGGGCGGGGTTGCCTACGGACGTTGGCGAGCAAAAATCAACTCGAGCATAGCGTCCGCTTTCAAGTGGGCATACAAGATTTTGATCGGGCCCAAATTTTGCAAGGTGGCTGAGACCTTTTGCAATGAAGTAGCCGTCCTATGGTTTGTGTTCCCTTTACTCGACACCCTGTATCAGCATGGAAATATGAATGATCCGTTGATCCGTGAGGGGTTTGGGGTCTCGGGGGTTTTCTTCGTTTTCGCCGTTGTACTTTCCCACATAACCGGGGAGGAGGATTAGCATATGACGGAAGTGATCAGTATTACGCTCATTGTGGGTTCAGTAATTTTTGGCTTTGGCGTAGCCTCTGCTCGAGAGCATCGCAGACAGCGCGAGTCTAAAGCGCAGGCCCAAAATGCATTACGTGAAAAGATCGCACCTGACAATGAAAGTCTAAGAGTACAAAAGCAACCATCCGGGACTGCAAGGAGTATGGCGGCACAAGGGATGCGCAACGGGGAGGAACAATTTGCGACGGTCGGCAATAATTCTCGCTAGAGTTCTGGGCTATATCGAGATTTTCGACCTCTTGTCAGGGAAGCAGGTTTTTTTTCCCGATTTGGTGCGGGAGATTGCGGAACGCTATCAGTTCCAGAAGTTCCCCAAGGACATTCAGGAACTCGACCTCGCTAAAGGAGTCGAGTTCCTAATGGGAAGATCAGGTCATAGGGCAATATCCAAGTTCGTGATATGGGACAGTCTTATGGTCCTCGAAACAAGTTCGAATACCAGCGACTCCAAGGCTCTTTTGGAGGAGATTCTTTGTTGGGGAGTCGATAAGTTTGGCCTGAACTATGAGCCTCGCTCAATCAAACGTCATGCATACATCAGCGACGTGACGTTCTATAGCGACGCGCCACTGCTCACTCTAAACCTAGCCGTAAGAAACTTGAGCGCCAGTACGAGTCAAGCCTTGTCCGAAATCTGGCAAGAGCCCGTTCAGTATGATTCGGTTTCACTAAAGATTGGTCACGATCCAACCACCCGCAGAAACGGTATCGCCCCATTTTCAATCGAGCGAAGAGCTGAGGCTAGATTTTCAGAAAACAAATATTTCTCAGAAGCTCCACTTCCCACAGATATGCACCTACAACTTCTCGAGCAGTTTGAACGAGATATTTTGAGGAGCGCGAAAGCGGGGCAAATATGAACAAGTCGCCAAAGCTATGGATGTTGACTTGGGCGAGGTCGAAGCCGCGAGTGAGCCTCGGTTCTTCTATGCGAAGAATCATAGAATAAGGCCATGGAAGCGACGAGATCCGCGGCGGTCATCACGGTGAGCGACTCCTGCTTTGCGGGAACTCGCGAGGACGCTTCCGGGCCTGCGGTGGCCGCTGTGCTGCGTTCGCATGGCTTCTCCGTGCAGCCCATCGTGACCGTTCCTGATGAGGTGGACGCCATTGCCTCCGCTTTGCGCGCGCAGGGGCTCGCAGCTGCGCTGGTGGTCACCACAGGAGGCACAGGCATCGCTCTGCGCGATGTGACGCCAGAGGCTACGCGGATGGTCTGCGACCGCATTCTGGACGGTTTCGGGGAACGGATGCGCAGCGAGGGGCTGAAGCAGACGCCGCTCGCTCCCCTGAGCCGGGCTGTTTGCGGCGTCTTGCGGCCCGGAGGCAAAGACCATGCAGTTGCGCTGGTGATCAATCTTCCGGGAAGTCCTGCGGGAGCGGTCGCATCGCTGCAGGCTGTGCTTGGCCTCATCCCCCACGCGCTGGCGCTCCTCGCTGGCGATACGGACCATTGAAAGCCCCGCCTGCCGCCGCCGATGGTTGCTGCCGCACCCACGGGCAGCCGCCACGCAAGCCACAGGCAGCCGCCACGCAAGCACAGACACGCGCATAGAATTGAGTGCAGGACACATTGAAGGCCTCCATCACATCGCTGCTCGCGCGCTACAAAGCACATCTGATGGCGCTGATTGTCCCTCTTGGCATCTGGGGTGTCGGTGTTCTGGCCTTCATTGACTCCGCCTCCATCGCCCTTCCCATCGACTTCATCGTCGCTGGCTACGTATGGCACGATCCCCGCCACCTGTGGCTCTACTGCCTGAACGCAGCTGCGGGGTCGGCAGTGGGCGCGCTGGTGCCCTTCTTCGTCGGCCGCGCCGGGGGAGAGCTGTTCCTGCTCAAGCGCATCAACCGCAAGCGCTATGAGCAGTTGCGCGACCGGTTCGAGAGCCAGGAATTCCTCGCCATCATGGTTCCCGCCATGATGCCCCCGCCCATGCCGATGAAGCTGCTGGAGTTCGCCGCCGGCGTCTTCGAGATGAAGACTGCCTGGTTCGCCCTCGCGATCTTCTGCGGACGGCTGGTGCGTTTCTCCGCCGTGGCGCTGCTCACCGTCAAGTACGGGCCAAACATGATGCACCTCGCGATGGGCGCATTCCGCCAGCACCTGGCGCTGGCACTCACAGCGATTGGCCTGGTGCTTCTGGTGCTTGCGGTGCTCGCGATGCGGCAGGGGTTCAGGCGGCAGCGCAGGACGGCGAGAGGAAAGCTGAGCGACCTGGAGAAGGAACTGGAAGAGTTGTAGAAGCGGTAAGAGCGAGGCCGACCCCAGATCATCAGATCATCGCGGATCACAGCGGATCAAGATGGATCAACATGGAGCAACTCGGAGCAACGCAGATTTCGTACGGGATCAAAGCCGATGTACCCGGCGTTCCGAGAGCAGAAGTTGATCTCCCTCAGTAGCGGCGCGGGCATACCAACGATGGAAGCAGAGAGAGAGAGCATCTTCCCGATCACCAATCACTGGGCACCCTGCAGATGCAGAACGGGGTAGGGACATTGCTGTTCCTACCCCGAACTCCCTGATACCGGATCTGTAATCGCCTGGGCGGCAGCGATGGCTAGGCGGCAGCGATATCGTTGTCCGCGCTGTGCTGCAGCGATGCCGTGAGCTTCCGCGCCAGGGCTGGAAGGCCAAAGGCGCAACCTGCAACCAGACCGGTGGAAACCAGATCATTGCCGTAGAACGGAATCGCGGCTGCGTAGCACGTCGCGAGGCCGGCAGCGGTGTGAGCGTACATCTGCGAGCCAACCCACACTGCGAAATTGCTGACGAGGAAGAAGGATGTGGCCGAGCCGAGGACTGCTCCAACCACGCGGAGGAAGCTGGCCCGTTTGCTCAGCATGGCCGCTCCAAGCAGAGCGACGCCCGCATACCAGGCCCACGTCACCAGATAGTCCGCAACATGAAACGCGTAGCCATAGGCGAATACGGTGAGGTAAAAGTCCGTTGCGGCCAGGGCCAGCACCGGGAGTACCCTCTGCCATCCCTTGCGCCGCGCGCCAAAGAAGAGAAGGCTGCCGCCGACGGCGGTGAAGTTCATCAGCGGATGGGGCAGAACGCGGCTGGCAACTGCAACCAGAACAAGAAGATAGGCAAACATGGAGACCTCAATAGGGCGGTATCAGGAGGGCCGGAGAACGATGTCCGGCGGAACCTTGATTCTCACGGCTGGGCTACCCGGGGGTCAAGCAAAATATTGACAGCACAGAAGCCGCTGTGCGTCTTATGAATACTCCCGGACGCGGCGGGCGACGTCTACGAGAAATAGCCCGCTTCCCTCCTGGCGTATGCCCGCACCTTCACTTCTGCACCCGCCCGCCCATCTCCATCTCCACCACCTGATGGTTCGCGTCGACCAGAACGACACCGAAGAGCGGAGAGGCTTCGTCGCTGCTGGTCGGCAGGGGCCGGTACAGGAAGCGCAGGTCGGTGAAGCTCACG
>JAJZHR010000203.1 GCA_021810815.1 Acidobacteriota bacterium
CCGACGCACTCAACCCCGACGAGGTCCTGCCCAACGAGTTCGACGAGGCCTAGCCCATGAGTCTCTTCACGCGTCGCCAACTGTTGCAACACGGCACCGCCGCGTCCCTGTCGACGCTCGCGCGCAAGCCGCTCGCCATGCTTGCCGCCGACACCACCGCGCCGCTCACGCAGCTCGACTACGCGCAGGTCCATCTCCTCCCCGGCCCCATGCGCGAGCAGTTCGACCACAACCACGCGCTCTTCCTCGCGCTCGACGACGACGCACTGCTCAAGCCCTTCCGCCAGCTCACCGGCCTGCCCGCACCCGGCGTCGACATGGGCGGCTGGTACTCGCCCTCTCCGCTCTTTGACCCGCCGCGTAACATGACCGGCTACGTCCCCGGCCACACCTTCGGCCAGTATGTCTCCTCGCTCGCGCGCGCCTACGCCATCACCGGCGACAAGCCCACGCAGCGCAAAGTCCACAAGCTCGTCAGCGACTACGCCGCCACCATCTCGCCAAAGTTCTACGAGCGCTACCCGCTCCCCTGCTACACCTACGACAAGATCGTCTGCGGCCTCATCGACGCGCATCAGTTCGCGCAATCGCCCATCGCACTCGACGCGCTCAACCGCGCCACCGACGCCGTGCTGCCCTTCCTGCCTGACACCGCGCTCACGCGCACCGAGATGCGCGCCACGCTCAGCACTCGCCCTGGCTACAACGAAGCCTTCAACTGGGACGAGTCCTACACGCTTCCCGAAAATCTTTACCTCGCCTACACGCGCGGCGCAGGCCCTCGCTTCCGCACCCTCGCCCAGCGCTTTCTGCAGGACAAAGCCTACTTCACCCCACTCGCCGAAGGCATCAACGTGCTGCCCGGCGAGCACGCCTACTCGCACGTCAACGCGCTCAGCTCCGCCATGCAGGCCTACCTCGTCGATGGCAGCCGCAAGCACCTCGAAGCCGCACGCAACGGCTTCCACTTCGTACAGCAGCAGAGCTACGCCACCGGCGGCTGGGGCCCCAACGAGACCTTCCAGAAGCCCGCCACCAGCGCACTCGCCGACTCGCTCAACCACACGCACAGCAGCTTCGAAACACCCTGCGGCGCCTACGGCCACTTCAAGATCACTCGCTATCTCCTCCGCGTCACTGGCGACAGCACCTGCGGCGACAGCATGGAGACCGTGCTCTACAACACCATCCTCGGCGCTCATCCCATCCAGCCCGACGGCACCAGCTTCTACTACTCCGACTTCGGCAGCCACGCTACCAAGACCATGTACGAACAGAAGTGGCCCTGCTGCTCCGGCACCTTTCCGCAGCTCACCGCCGACTACGGCATCAGCTGCTACTTCGCCACACCGCGCGGCCTCGCCGTCAACCTCTACACGCCCTCGCGCGTTGCCTGGAAGCAGGGCGCGGCCAACGTCTCGCTCACGCAGAGCACGACCTACCCGCACAGCGAAGACATCGCCCTTCACCTCGCCACCGACCGCAACGTCCGCTTCCCCCTGCAACTCCGCATCCCCGCATGGGCAGGGCCTGCCACGCGCGTCGCCATCAACGGCAAACCGACCGCTGCAGCGCCGCAGCCCGGCACATGGTTCGCACTCGACCGCGAGTGGCGCAGCGGCGACCGCGTCGAGCTCACACTCGACATGCCGCTGAGGCTCGTCCCGCTCGACGCGCAACACCCCGACCTCGTCGCGCTGGTCGCCGGCCCGCTCTCACTCTTCACCGTTCTTCCCGCACCGGAGCGCTTCACGCAACAGCAGCTTCTCTCCGCCACGCGCCAACCCGGCCTCGCCGCATGGACCATCGCCTCATCCGCTGGGCCCGTGCAGGCGTTGCCCTACACCGCGATCGACACGCAGTCCTATCGCCTCTACCAGCAGACTTAGTTTGTTCAACCGAACCACCACAGCAACTACACTGATACACAACAGAAAGAAGGATTCGCTCCAATGGCAAAGACATACCACGACGCAGACGCTGACCTCTCCCTCATCCAATCGAAGAAGGTCGCCATCATCGGCTACGGCTCGCAGGGCCACGCTCACGCGCTCAACCTCAAGGACTCCGGCGTCGATGTCCGCGTCGGCCTGCGCCCCGGTTCGGCCAACGCGAAGCGCGCCGAACTCGCCGGCCTCGTCGTCGGCTCGGTCGCGGAGGTCTCCGCATGGGCCGACGTCATCATGAACCTCACGCCCGACCAGACCGCCGCCAAGGTCTACCACGACGACATCGCGCCCAACATGAAACCCAACGTCACGCTCATGTTCGCGCACGGCTTCAACATCCGCTTCCGCACCATCACGCCGCCGGCCACCGCCGACGTCTCGCTCGTCGCACCGAAGAGCCCCGGCCATCGCGTCCGCGAGGTCTTCACCGAAGGCGGCGGCGTCCCGGGCCTCGTCGCCGTGGAGCAGGACGCCAGCGGCCACGCAATGGCGCTCGCCCTCTCCTACGCCAAAGGCATCGGCTGCACCCGCGCCGGCGTGCTTGAAACCACCTTCACCGAAGAGACCGAGACCGACCTCTTCGGCGAGCAGGCTGTCCTCTGCGGCGGCGCTGCGGCCCTCGTCAAGTGCGGCTTTGAGGTCCTCACCGAGGCCGGCTACCAGCCCGAACTCGCCTACTTCGAGGTCCTCCACGAGCTCAAGCTCATCGTCGATCTCCTCTACCGCGGCGGCATGGAGTACATGAACCACTCCATCTCCGACACCGCCGAGTGGGGCGGCTACGAGGCCCAGGCGCCCATCGTCACCGCCGACACCAAGAAGGCCATGAAGCAGCTCCTCAGCAACATCCAGGACGGCTCCTTCGCAGCCAAGTTCATCAACGAAAACAACACCGGCCGCCACGGCTTCGCCAAGTACCGCGAGGCCGAGCGCAACCACCCCATCGAAAAGGTCGGCGCAGGCCTCCGCGCCTCCATGCCCTTCCTCGACCCCGTCAAGATCGTCGACGGCCACGTCGTCAAGGCCTAAACACAAACCGCAGCACAGCGAAGCGAGAGGCTCAGCGTCTCTCGCTTCGCTATTTACATTGGAGTCATCATGTCCCTCGCCATCCCCGTCGACGATCTTATCCGCTGGAACGACCTCACCGCGCAACAGTGGCATAAACACCTGCACGCGCATCCTGCTCTACTTGCCGTGCCCTGCGACGTTCGCAACTCAAGCAACATCGCGCAGGTTTTCCAGCACATCGTCGCCGTCGAACTGCGCTACGCGCAACGCCTCGCTGCACAGCCTGAGAGCAGCTACGACGAAGTGCCCTTCGGCTCACCTGACGAGATCTTCGCCACCCACCAGCGCGCGCTCGATCTCATCCGCCCGCTCCTAGCAGACGCCACCTACAACTGGGATCAGCCTCTCGATTTGCAAACCATGACCGCAGGTAAACTGCGTGCGACCCGTCGAGACGTTCTTTTGCACCTACTCTTGCATAGCATTCGCCACTACGCGCAACTCGCCACGCAAGCACGCGCCGCAGGCTTCGCACCCACCTGGCCCATGGACTTCCTCATGCTCAACGCGGAGCGT
Organism: Acidobacteriota bacterium; assembly: GCA_021810815.1. Lineage (GTDB taxonomy): Bacteria > Acidobacteriota > Terriglobia > Terriglobales > Acidobacteriaceae > JAJZHR01. The sequence goes on from JAJZHR010000203.1 coordinate 3,537, forward strand.
ATTTAGAGCAGTTCTCTTCAGGGTCTGCAGATTGGTCTTCAGGGCCGGAGACCCGATCGATCACGGCTGAACACCCTCTGCAGATCAACTCTAGTCCCCGCGCATCACCTGCTCCGTCACCCAGTCCGTCCACACCGCCTCACTCCCGGGCGACACCAGCCCGCCCCATCCAGCAGCGTCGCCATGCACTTCTCCATCAGCGGCAGATGCACATTCGCCGCCACCGGCAGCTGCTCCACGCCGAAGGCGCGAGCGTATCTTCCACCGTCATCGACCGGAATCCGCCCGGCCACGACACCCTCGTATCGCTCTGCGGCCTCGATCCACGCGTAGTCCGCATCGCGGCCAGGATCATCGGAATAGACATTCCGAGAAGCGGAAGTTAGAATCGCCGCGAACAGTGAGGACCGCGATGATCTTGGATGACACAACTCCCGATACCCCGAGTGACGAGACGCTGGATTCGCCAACCGTGCTCTCGGGCCGCCGCAGCGATCGGAATGAATCGCAGACTGTGCTGCGCGCCTGCGAGGTGCTGAAGGCTTTCCAAAGCCTCGGTGAAGAACTGAACCTGGCTCAGGTGATCGAGCGCACGCAGTTGCCCAAGACGACCGTCTTCCGTCTGCTGCGCACGCTGATTCACGGCGGACTGCTGGAGCGCGCTACTTCCGGCATTTATCGCAACCGCTTCGGGCCGGTCACGGCAAGACCCTTCCGTATCGGCTTTGCCGCGCAGGGCGACTCCGAGTTCTGCCGTGCCGTCATGCAGAATATGGAGACCGCCGCGGCGCGTGAGCATGTCCAGCTCATCACGTTGAACAACCGCTACTCCGCGCGAGAGGCGTTGCGCAACGCCGACATCCTCATCAAAGAGCGAGTGGACCTCGTGCTCGAGTTTCAAACCTACGAGCGTGTCGCACCCGCGCTTGCCTCCAAGTTCCTGGAAGCCAACATCCCCGTCATCGCTATCGAGATTCCTCATCCTGGCGCAACCTACTTTGGAGCCAATAACTACAAGGCCGGACTCATCGGCGGGCGTGCGCTGGGACGCTGGGCGCGCGAGCACTGGGACGGCAACGTAGATCAGATTCTGCTGCTGGAACTACCCATCGCGGGCTCGCTGCTTGAGCTGCGCATCACAGGCTTTGCCGACGGTCTGCGCGCTGAGCTGCCCAGCGCCGCCAGCGTGCCGGTCGTACACCTCAACGGCCGCGGAGACTTCGAGCAGGTGCTCGAGATCGTGCGCCAGTACCTGCGCCGCGCCCCCGCCCGCCGCACACTCATCGGCACAGTCAATGACGTCTGCGCGCTCGCCGCGCTGCGGGCCTTTGAAGAAGCAGGTGCCAGCGAACGCTGCGCCGTCGTCGGCCAGAACGCGATCCGCGAAACACGCAACGAGCTTCGTCGTCCTGGAACACGCCTGGTCGGAACGGTCGCCTACTTTCCCGAGCGCTACGGCGACGAGATCATCCCGCTCGCCATCGGCATGTTGCAGAAGAAGTCCGTCGCATCCACCGTCTTCGTCAAGCACCAGCTCATCACACCTCGCAACGTTGACCTCATCTATCCGCTTGATGAACGACACGACTCCCGGATGGGAATCGCCCAGCAGCTGGCGCGCGTCGGCTAATCGGCCGTACCGCTTGGCGGAACATTGGCCTCGCCCTGTTTTCGATCTGTCCACCTACCGCGCTGTGCGCTACTCTGCACCAGTTGTTTCGATCCTCCCGGTTCCATGCGCCGCTGGAAGAACCAGCCAACAAGAACCAGCCAACCTATGACCGCAGATACGCCGCACGACAATCGAATCTTCGCAACGTATTGGATCGAGACAGCATTCCCACTCGACCAGGCAGCCGCCACAATGGCCGGGGA
>JAJZHR010000204.1 GCA_021810815.1 Acidobacteriota bacterium
CCAAGCTTGGCAAGGGAGACATCATCCACATCTCCATCAACGTGCCGCACCAGCTCTTCATCGAAAAGGGCCACCACTTCACCTACTACGTCGTAAAGATCAAGCAGGTGGATTAAGTGCGCAGAGGCCTGATGCGACCATTGAAAATGGCGGCATCAGGCCTCCGGTTGCCATCCTGAGCAAAGCGAAGAACCTTGCGGTTTCCCCTACTTCGCATCCCATCCCCTCAGTGCCTCGTCTCTCCCGCACCAACGGCCTGAACGCTCAAATCGCCCATCCCAAGCCGGCGATGGAAGAAGTCGAACACCAGACCGTAGAGCTGATACGCCAGCTCCGGATCGTAGCGCGCTCCTTCGTCCCGCATGAAGGCGTGCGCCCCGTTCACCTCATGCCAACTGAACTTCGCATTCACCTCGTTCAGCCGCGCCATCACCTTCATGCGGCCTTCCAGCGGGATATGCGGGTCCTGCCGCCCCCACATCATCAGCAGTTCTCCGCGAATGTCTTTGGCCCGCTCCAGCGAATCGTCCTGCATGCCCTTGCCCAGGCCGCCCTTGTGGATGTCCGTCGCGTAGAAGCAGGCCGTGCCCAGAACGTCCGGGTTCATCGCCGCGCGAAACGCAAGGTGCCCGCCGATGCAGATGCCCATCGCCCCCAGACGCCCGGTGCAGTCCGGCCGCTGCTTCAGATGGTCCAGCGCAGCGCGCGCGTCCGCATCGTAGCCGGCAAGCGCCTTGGTCGTCTTCCACGCATTCCCCCGGTCAGAGCCAGCCTGGTCATACGCCAGCACCGTCCCTGGAGCCTCCAGCTCGTGATAAATCTCCGGCACAGCGACAATGTATCCATGCCCGGCCAGCATCGCCGCCGTGCGGCGGATCGGCCCCGTCACCTGGAAAATCTCCGAATAGAAAACGATGCCCGGATACTTCCCCGGAGCCGCCGGCTTGAAGATATGTGTGCGCATCGGGCCGCTGGGCGTCGCCAGCTCCACCTGCTCATCGTCAACAACAATCATGGCAATCTCTCCCGGCCGCATGGCGGCCTGAGTCCACTATAGCCGCGCCGCGCACCGCATTCCCACAGGCCAGCACACCGCTCGCGCCACACAGGCAGCACGCGCATCGGTCTCCCCGCGCAACAGGCCGCTCGCGCAACCAGACTTCCTCGCCCAACAGCTTGTTCGCGCAACAGGGTCTCGGTTTGTTAGGCTGACTAGTTCCTCAGGTGGCCCAATGGCATTCAAGTTCCAAGGCGTTGATTTCCTCCAGTTCGACTCTCTGCTCACCCCCGACGAGCTTCTCGTCCGCTCCAGCACCCGCTCCTTCATCGACGACAACGTCCTCCCCATCATCGAGCAGTGCAATCGCGATGGCCGCTTCCCGCGCGAACTCGTCCTTCCCATGGGCAGCATGGGTTTCTTCGGAGCCACGCTCCAGGGCTACGGCTGCGCCGGCATGAACAACGTCGAATACGGCCTGCTCAACCAGGAGCTGGAGCGCGGCGACTCCGGCATCCGCAGCTTCGTCAGCGTGCATTCCTCGCTGGTGATGTACCCCATCCACGCCTTCGGATCGCAGCAGCAGAGGGACCACTGGCTGCCTGCGATGGCCACGGGGGAGAAGATCGGCTGCTTCGGCCTCACCGAGCCCGACTTCGGCTCCAATCCCAGCGACATGCGCACCCGTGCGCGCCGCACCGCTGACGGCTACGTCCTCAACGGCGAGAAAATGTGGATCACCTCCGGCTCCATCGCCGACGTCGCCGTCATCTGGGCGAAGGTGGATGACCCCGGCGCGGACGACCACGGCAGGATTCGCGGCTTCCTGGTGGAGACCGACCGCCCCGGCTTCGCCGCCCACGACGTCCACGGCAAATGGTCCCTGCGCGCCTCCGTCACCAGCGGCCTCTCCATGCAGGACGTCCGCATCCCCGCAGACAATCTGCTGCCCGGCTCCAGCGGTCTCAGGTCGCCCCTCATGTGCCTCAGCCAGGCGCGCTACGGCATCTCCTGGGGAGCCATCGGCGCGGCCATGGCGTGCTACGACACCGCACTGCAATACGCCGTAGACCGCAAGCAGTTCCGCAACCAGCCCATCGCGTCGCACCAGCTCGTCCAGGAGAAGCTCGCATGGATGGTCACGGAGATCACCAAGGCGCAGCTCCTGTCGCTGCAGGTAGGCCGCCTGAAGGATCAGGGCAAGGCTGAGCCACAGCACATCTCCATGGCAAAGAAGAACAACGTCTGGATGGCGCTGGAGTGCGCCCGCATGTCGCGCGACATCCTGGGAGCGGCCGGCATCACCGACGACTACCCCATCATGCGCCACATGATGAACCTTGAATCCGTGAAGACCTACGAGGGCACGGACTCCATCCACACCCTCATCCTCGGACAGTCCGTCACCGGAATCTCAGCCTTTTAGGGAGCATTCTGGGCGAATTCGGCCCGTCTATGAAGGGATGGAAGGGATGCCTTGCTGAAGAGATACTTCGCTCCGCGTTGTTATCACCCTGAGCGAAGCGAAGGATTCTTGCGGTTTGTCAGCACTGCCCGCAAGGCAGGGAAAGACAAACTCGGGGTGTCGCACCCTTTGCAGCTTCATCGCAAAGGGTGCGATCCATGAAAGCCACGCAGACCATGGGCACTTGAATGCCCATCCCCCGTCTGACCGGAATTTCTCCCTACACCGCCACCGTGAACGAATCCTCGCTCCGCGTCACAGCGCGGTACAGCGTGTCGCGCTCGAACGGCTCCCGCCCAGCCTCGGTGATGAGCCGAATCAGGTCGGCCCGTCGCAAGCCCTGCGGAGTGGTCGCTCCAGCCTCGTGGTAGATCTTCTCCTCCACCACGGTGCCGTCAATGTCGTCCGCCCCGAAGCGCAGCGAGATTTGCGCGATCTTCGCCGTCATCATCTGCCAGTACGCCTTGATGTGCGTGAAGTTGTCCAGCAGCAGCCGCCCCACCGCGATCTGCTTCAGATCCAGCAGACCCGTGGTGCGCGGTATGTGTTCCAGCGCCGTGTTCGCAGGGTGGAACGCGAGCGGGATAAAGGTCTGGAAGCCGCCCGTCTCGTCCTGCACGGCGCGCAGCCGCAGCAGATGGTCCACGCGGTCCTCATCGCTCTCCACATGCCCGTAGAGCATGGTCGCGTTCGAGCGCAGTCCCAGCAGGTGCGCCGTCTTCGCCGTCTCCAGCCACTCTCCGCCGTCGATCTTGTGGTCGCAGATGATGTGCCGCACGCGGTCGGCAAAAATCTCCGCTCCTCCGCCCGGAAGCGAATCCACCCCGGCCTGCTTCATCTTCACCAGCGTCTCGCGGATGCTCAGCTTCGCGCGCTTGGCCAGGAACGCAACCTCCACCATGGTGAACGCCTTGATATGCACCTGCGGAAAGCGCTCCTTCAACCCGCTCACCAGGTCCAGGAAGTATTCCAGCGGCAGGTCGGGATGCAGTCCGCCCACAATGTGGAACTCCGTCACCGCTTCGGTGTAGCCCGTCGCTGCCGTCTCCCACGCCTCTTCCAGCGCCATCGTGTATGTTCCCGGAGCGTCTTTCTTCAGTCCGAAGGCGCACAGCCTGCATGACGCAACGCACACATTGGTCGGATTGATGTGCCGATTCACGTTGAAGTAGGCAATGTTGCCGTTCAGCTTCTCGCGCACGTAGTTCGCCATCCAGCCCACGGCGAGAATGTCGCCCGAACGGTACAGCGTTACGCCGTCGTCGAAGCTCAGCCGCTCGCCCGCCAGCACCTTCTCTGCGATTGGCTCCAGGCGAGGGTCGTCGGTCTGGAACCGATGCCTCTGCGGCAGAGCGGCCGCATTATGTCCCATCGGGGTTGCCATCGAAACCTCTGCTGCTGAAACGTCTGCCGCCGGTGCCATCGTTGCGCTCATAGAAGCCTCAGTCTTCATCATAAATCCGCCGCAGCGCGCGCCGCATGCTCCCGGCTCTCTTGCGCCAGGTAAAAGTTCCCCTCAATCGACCCCACCCTTCGCCGCCAGCGATTTCTCCATCAGCAGAGCATCGATCGACTCCAGGTAGTACTTCGCAATCCTTCCGATAGGCGCGTATCCGGACTTCCGATAAAAACTCTGCGCCGCCGCATTGCTCTCTGCCACCTCAAGCCGCATCCGCAGTGCTCCATCCATCGCCATCCGTTGCTCCAGCGCCCCCAGCAGCGCGGATCCCACGCCCGTCCGCTGCAACCCCGGCTTCACATCGATGGTGATCAGGTGGCCAAATATCTCTCCGCGCTGAACCGCTCTTTCCGCAATCGCAAAGCCGGCCAGCCCAGCCGCTTCCGTGCCTGCTGGCGCGGCATCCTGCGTTTCCGCAAGGAGCGTCACAGCGCTGCGCATCTGGATCATGTGCCGCAATTCGCGCCGCGAATACGCGATGCCCGGCGGAAAGCACACCTGATCCAGAGCATAAATAGCTGGAAAATCCCTCGGGCTATAGTCGCGGATAGAGTACACGATGCGATTTTATCGGCAGTGACAGAGGTTTACTGCAACAGAATCGCGCTCAGATGCATTGCCGCGCATAGCCAGCCATCAGAAACCGCCCTTGGCCAGCGGAGACACAACCATGCGAGGCTGCAGTACCATGCCATCAAACAGCGTCGCAGCGATCAGATGATCTCCCACTGAACGCACAAACCGCAGCTTCCAGCCCGATTCCCACAGGCGAACCTTTTTGCTGCCGATGTCAATGCTATAGGCCATGGTGGACCCGGTGGTGGCCAGCACTTCCTTGTTCGCGCTGTCATAAAAGAGGCTATTGATGTTGGTGAACCCCTTCACGTCGTCCCAGGTGTCGCCCTGATTGCCGCTGAAGAACAGGCCTTCGCGGCCGCCCACCCACAGACCTCCGCTGCCATCGACTGCGACAGCCACCACGCCCGTCAACTGAGAGGGCAGCGCCGGCAGCTTCCAGTTCTTGCCTTCGTCAAACGACACCGCGAGATGCGACGGGTCGGCTGCGAAGAGAGCTTGCTGCATGGCTGAGAGCAGTCGCCAATCCGTCACCTGCGCAGCATCCCCTGGCAGCTTCATCCTGCTCCAGGTCTCGCCGGAGTCGCCGCTGCGATACATGCCATCGGAGGCCGCCGCGTACAGCGAGTTTCCCCCGGCCGCCAGAGCGAATACGCCAACCTCAAACTGCTTTGGGGGCATCGCATCCTTCTTCTTCGGCTTCGCCAGCTTCTTTGCCGACTTCGACTTCGAGTTCCGGGCCGCTACGGCAGGGATGACTTTGGCTGCACGCTCCTTGTCAGCCACTTCCAGAGCCTCTCCCTTTCCGTCAATCACTCCCGACTCGACCCAGTTGTCGTCCTTCCACTTGTAAATCCCCCGGTTGGTGCTTGCCAGAACGCTGCCGTCCGGCGCTT
>JAJZHR010000205.1 GCA_021810815.1 Acidobacteriota bacterium
TTCTGCCGCAGATCCGGGGGATAGGGAGTGCGATTGGCAGACTCCGCAACACTTACAGAAGGTCGAGGAATTGATCAACGCTGAGTCCAGCGGCGCGAATCAAAGAGCGAAGGGTTCCGACCGAGAGTTCTTTGTGCTGCGGTATCGACAGGTTTGCTCTCTCTCCCTGTCTGGTCATCACCAAATGGCTTCCGACCTGCCCTATTGTTTCCCACCCGGCCTTGCGGAATGCCTTCGCTGCTTCCTTGCCGGAAATATTGCCGAGCTTGCCCATATCAATTTCTCCCTACTTGCATAAAGGGAAATACTCCAGGGAAAAGACTCCCAGGGAATATGCGGGCAAAAAGCTAGACCGCGACAACGAGCTGCGTTTGATGGGGGGACATGTCGCGGATGGCCTTCTGGTCTTCGGCCCACATCCAGGCAGTGATGGCTTCCTTGATGTTCTCCAACGCTTCCTTTTCGTCCTTCCCCTGGGAAACACATCCGGGCAGAGCTGGGCACTCAGCCACAATCCATCCGTCCTCCGCTTGTTCCATGGTCACGTGAAACATCATTTGGAGATGCCTCCTTCGCCGATTCTATTCGACTCTGAAGCTTGTCAGCCACTCCTTTTGCGGCCAGTGTTCCGAATTTCGTTCAGTCTCCCGGTTCCGTTCAGAGTCCCGGATTCAGGGATGCTTGGCGAGAGCGACGCGCACCAGGCCGCGAGATTCAGCCGTCGCCACGATGTTCACCGTCTGGGGGCGGTTGGCGATTTGCAGAGGGTCCACGGAGATCATTCCGTTCGCGTCCGAGCGTTCGGCGGTGTTGGCCGCTCCCAGCAGCTCGGGTGGTGCGCAGCGGCCGCGCCCTGCGCATTGCTGATAGGTGGTCACGGTCTGGTAGACCTGCACCAGAGCGTGCGGCACTGCATTGCCCGCGCCGTCGGTCACCTCCATCACAACAGGAGCGAAGTTGATGGCAGAGGAGACGACCTGCCCGCCGCCGCTGACGACGAGCAACTGGTCGGTCACAGAATGCGATGTGGACGAGTAGGCGAGCACTGCGGACATGGTCGTGGAGCCGCCTGTGGCCGGGTCGCTGACCGTCACATCCACCGGAGCGCCAGCAGCGCCGCCGAGGGCTGCGTTTGGGCTGACGACGGACAGGGGCGGAGCGTCCACCACCATCTGCGTCGCGGTTCCGCTGGTCACCGTGGCTGGCACGCCATTGATGGCGACGGTGTTGCCCGCGCGGAAGCCCATGCCGGTGATGGTGACGGTGCCTCCGCCAAGGCCGAGGACCGCGGGGGAGATGTGATCGGCGTAGAGCACGCGCGCCTGATAGGCGTAGTCCGGCCGGCCGTCTCCGCGCTGGTCGGCGATGGCGATGCGGACGGGCTGGGCGGCGACCGTTGACGCAGCGGCGGTGGTGCCAGCCGTCACGGCTCCGTTGAATGCGGAGGGCGAGTTCGCGTCTGGCGGGCTGCCGAGCGGGTCGCTGCCATTCCAGATGCCGATGACGGGCATTGCCTTGGCCTGGGTGGCGTTGCCAAGCTGGTCCAGGGCCGTTGTCTCCACCGTGAAGCTGCGGTTGGCCTGCACCTTCAGGCCATACCATCCGGTGTGGCCGTACTCGGCGAGCTGCTCGGTCCAGTAGCCGCTGGAGGGAACGTCGGCAGGAGCAGCCTCCGTGCCGTCGAGGCCAAAATGCCTGTCCGCAGCCGAGTTCGAGGCGGTGAAGGTCTCGGAATAGTTGGCGCCATTCGCTACGACGCCCTGGACAAACGGACTCAGCACACCTGACGGCTTCACCTGGTCCATGGTGTAGGGCCCAACGGAAAATTCACCTGTATAGAGGGGGTTGATCGGCTCCGGAAGAAACAACAAAAGCTCCCAGGGACGACCTGGCTCCAGGGTCTGGGGGGTGCCGAGAATGTTGAAGTAGCCCTCGTCCGCGGACGAAACGCTGCCGAACCTGTCAAAACGCGCGCCTCCTGCCCCGGTGTACCCGGTGACGGGATTGCCTGCGCTGCCGCGAAAGCCGGATCCGGTGACGACGGAAACCAGCGATCCCGCCCAAAGGCGGTTGTAGTCCGGGGAGATGTACCGCACGACGATATTCACGCCCTGCATCGGCTGCCCGTCCGCGAACAGCGCGCGACCGCTGATCCAGATGGTAGACGTCCAGATGTTCTGCTTCCCCGGATACTGCGCAATATTCTGTGACGTAACCGGGTAGAGGCGGCCGAGCGCTGCCTGGTCATCCATGCGCAGGGTGAAGGGATTCACCATGCACTGGTAGGTGTACGGACCGCAGCGCACGTCGATCGGGTGCATGATGGGCCAGCTCTGCTGATCGGCCAGGGTCGGCACCGGTGTTCCGGTGAAGACGTTGTCGGCCAACTGCGACCAGCCCAGGCCAAGCACGCGCCCGAACATGCGCTCCAACTGGTATTGCATCTGCAACTGAGCTTCCGGGCCTCCCGCGCAGAGGCCGTTCAACACCAGCACGGCATGGACGATCACGCCGTTCTGGGTGATGTTGTCCACGCTCTCGGTCACGCCGTTCTGCCAGCAATCGGCCGGATCGCTCGCTCCCTGGCCCAGCATCGCGTCGGTCAAGGAGCCGTCCGCGTCGTAGAGAATCGCCAGCGGAACGCCGACGTTGGTGCTCTGAACATCCGCCGGAAACACCACGCCATTCGGCCCCGCCGAGGTGTTGCTGCCGCTCACGTCTTCGGCAAGAGTCCCACCCTGCGAAATGTTCGCCGTCGCATAGACGACGCCGTTCCACGGAGCCGCGGCCGCAGCCACCAGTGCATTCGCCGCCGCGTTGTCCACGGTGGCGCTCAACGGGCCCTGGTCGGTGTAGTAGCGCACCTGCCCGCCAGCCCACGCGACAGGGATTCCCGGGCGGTTGAAGTAGCTGGTTCCGGTCACCCATCGCGGACCTCCGGCGAAGGCCTGCGCCGCCAGGAAAGCCATCAGGGCGATGAACGCGAGCGTCTTAATTCGCAGCATTCTTCGCAGCATCCGCACCCGCCTCCTTTCCCGGCAAAGCCCCTCGCAACGCATGAGCCACGGCGCCATACGGCACGGTCGGCATCTCCTGCCCCGCCGCAGGAGGACTGTTTTGCGCGGAGGCCAGAGGCGCGACGACCGGCAGCCCTGCCCTCGGAGCTGTTCCCGGCGATTGCGGCTGCGCCCGCCGCTCACTGGCCTGCGCCCACCTCATATCCACCTGCATGGCATCGCCGCGACCCGTCAGCGGCAGCACGCCCAACATTCCGTCCACGGGCGAACTCAGGCCGCCCGCATTTGGCGGATACAGCATCCAGACCGCCCTCTGCCCCACGCGGTACCGTCCGGGCGAGTTCCTCCACAGCGCCGCCGACTCCCGCAAAACGTAGTCGCCGCCTGCCGCGCAGCCCAGCACTGCGTCCTCGACGTGAAAAACTACCTCGACAACGCCGGTTTCCCCCGCTGGATTCTGGACATCGATGCGATCCGCTCCGCCGTCCGCACTCGCCTCAGACTGCCCCGGCCGCTCCCCGCCCAACCGTATCCCCGCCACCTCGCCCGCGAAGATCGCACCGGCGCGCCTCTCCATGCTTTGCAGCGCCTCCGCCGTGGACACTGGAACTGGCTCCATCCCCTGCTGCAGATCCGCAGGCTGTGAATCCGCTGTCTGCAGATTCGCTGCCTGCTGCGCTGCCCTCGCAAGGCGCTCGAACCCCGGCCCAGGGCGCATGGCGCAGATCAAGATCGCCCAGCGCACCCAACTCCCGCGCCTGTGCCGTCCTCCGCCGACGCTCTCCGGTGTGTATCCGCAGTCCACACCTCTCTCTTCGTCAGAAAAGTACCGTTACCTGAGTGCGAAAGCCCACTTCGCGCGAAGAAATTCTGCATCTCCGGCGCGACGCGACTCCGGCGTGCAAGGGCTGCCCATGCATCCGCGCCGATCCTGCCCGGCCTAAATCTCCGGGTAGAAGTCGAAGAACGCATCGACGCTGTGCTTCAGTTGCGCCTCAATCTGTTCCCTGCTTCCCTCCAGCACATGCATCGTCACATGCGCCTGATTGCCGTTGAGCAGCGTGACCGGGGCTTCCCCCACACCCACCACCTCATCCGCAGGCAGCAGCCTCATTCCGTAGACCAGCACCAGATTCGCCATGCCTGCGATTTTATTCCTCGCTCCTGCGCGCTCCGGCCGCTGCTTCCGCGAATGCAGGAAACGCAGGCCAACGTTGGAATCCCAAGCTCCGCATTTACAATCGAATGGGGAAAATCATGTCTGAGACCACGTCCACCAACGAAATTCGCGAAACCGTCATTCTAGGATCGGGGTGCGCCGGCCTCACCGCCGCCATCTACGCCGCCCGCTCCAACCTGAAGCCTCTTGTTCTGGAAGGCCACGAGCCCGGCGGGCAGCTCTCCATCACCACGCTGGTGGAGAATTTTCCCGGCTGGCCAGAGGGGATCCAAGGGCCGCAACTGATCGAGAACATGAAGCTCCAGGCAGCTCGTTTCGGAGCGGATTTCGCCATGAACCATCTCGCGTCGGTGGATCTCTCCAAGCACCCTTTCGAGCTGAACCTGGGCCAGACCAGCGTGCGCACGCGCAGCCTCATCATCGCCTCGGGAGCTTCTGCCCGCTGGCTGGGCCTGCCCTCGGAGCACGCTCTCATCGGCCACGGCGTCAGCTCCTGCGCCACCTGCGATGGATTCTTCTTCTCCGGCAAGGAGATCGCCGTGATCGGCGGCGGAGACTCGGCCATGGAGGAGGCGATCTTCCTGACGCGCTTCGCCAGCAAAGTGACCATCATCCATCGCAGCGCGCAGTTCCGCGCATCGCGCATCATGCTGGAGCGCGCCATCGCCCATCCGCAGATCAAGTTCATGACCAACACCCAGGTGGAAGAGGTGCTCGGCGTGGAGGAGAAAGAGGTTCGCGGACTGCGCCTGCGCAACCGCGTCACCAACGAGCACACCGTGCTTCCCGTCTCCGCCATGTTCCTCGGCATCGGGCATGAGCCGAACGCGAAGATGTTCCACGGGCAGATCGACCTCGATGCAGACGGCTACATCCTGACCGCCAACAACGTCTTCACCACCCTGAACAGCGTCCCCGTCCCGGGCGTCTTCGCCTGCGGAGACGTGCAGGACCGCCGCTATCGCCAGGCCATCACCGCCGCAGGCTCGGGCTGCATGGCGGCGCTCGAGGTGGAAAAGTATCTGGAAGAGCACGGCCATTGATCGCTGCGTGAAAGACCGGATCGCTGCGTGAAAGACGCCTCCAGCGAAGGAGGACATCGTTGCGGAACAGAAAGCAGCGCCCTGAAAGCCGGGCGCAGATTTCCTGTTTTTGGCGCATCCAATTCGCGCCGCGCCTCCTTCTTCGTGCCGCG
>JAJZHR010000206.1 GCA_021810815.1 Acidobacteriota bacterium
CGCCGGCTTGCCGCCGAACTTCGGCTTGCTCCCAAACGCTGGCTTGGCTCCGAACTTCGGCTTCCCGCCAAAGTCCGGCTTGCCTCCCCGAGCCGCCGGCTCGACCGAAGGACGCGGCTTGGAGTCGCTGCCGCCGTAGTAATTGCCCTTCTTGTCCACCGGACGGTTCTCTCCCGGCTTGCCTTCGGCCCGCTTGGGGAAGCGGGGAGCGTCGAAGCGCTTGAACTGCGGATTCGTGTGATTGGTCTCCCCCTCGGCCCGCGGCCCTGCCGTCCGCTCAGGACGGCTGCCAAATCCCGGCTTGCCGCCAAATGCAGGCTTCCTTCCAAATCCCGGCTTCGCGCCAAACGCAGGCTTCCCGCCTGCCGGACGAGCGCCAAACGATCCCGTCGATGGCGTGCGCGGTCCAAACGATGGCTTGCCGCCAAATCCGGGCTTCCCGCCGAACGAGGGCTTGCTGCCATAAGCGGGCTTGCCCCCGAATCCGGGCTTCGCTCCAAACGCCGGCCGAGCTCCGCCTTCCTTCCGCTCATACGGCCGCGACGGACGCTCGCTCGCTCCTTCGCCCGCACCCTTCTCCGCCCACGGCTTGTTGTACTCCGGCTTGCCAGCAGACCCAGGTCTGTCCCCAAAGCTCCTCGGTTTGTCGCCAAAGCTCCGAGCCTTGTCCCCAAATGTCCTCGGTTTGTCGCCGAACGCCCGTGGCTTGTCCCCAAACGTCCGCGGCTTGCCGGCGAACGTCCGTCCGCCCGGCCTTCCCTCGGCCCCGCGTCCAGCTCCGCCAACTCCCACGCGGCTGGCGAAAGCCTTCTTCCCGAAAGCCTTCTTCTCCCGCGCCGAAGCTCCCTCTCCCGAAGGCTTCGGGCTGAACGGCCTGCTTCCCGCCGCCGCTTCTCCCTCCGCCGGCCGCTTGAACGGTCTCCGCTCGCGCTCTTCCTTCGGTGCCGCAGCATCGCCCAGCGTCTTGATCGCCGACCTCCGCTTCTTCAGAGCGCCTTCCGCTCCGGCAGCGCCTTCCGCGACTCCCTCTGCCTCAGCCCCAGGCTCCGACACCTCGGCAAAGTCCGGCAGGTCGCCCGCAATGTGCAGCAGCGTCTTGCCTTCCAGCACCACCGTCTCCAGTTGGCTCGCCGCCGTCAGCCCATGCACCACGTCCCTCACCCGCGACCGCGCCGTCAGCGGCGAAAGGAAGATCTCAATCTCCTCCGTCTCCGCCACAATCGCCGATCCCAGGTACAGCGACACCAGCGCCGACAGCGCCGTCGGCTGCCCCGCGTTGGCTCCCGCCTTGATCTGTTTCATGAAGCGCGCCGTGGTCAGCTCCCAGATCGCAGGGGCTCCATCCGGCTGCGGCACCGGCACCACGCGCAGAATCGCCCAAAGCTCTCCCAGCGCGCGCAAAACCGCCGCCTCCGTCACTTCGCGTCCCAGCAGGTGGATCAGTTCGGCCGCGGTCAAAGGTCCGCTGTCATGCAGAAATTGCCACGCATTCGCCGAAAGCTGCGAAACCCGTCCCGAGCCTGAAGTGGTAGGCGCCTGCTTCCAGTTGCGGTCCCCGCGCAGCGTATAGATGTAGCTGAACACAGCAGCCGAGCACACAAAGTCCGGCTGCTCTCCGCCGTATCCCGGAACCGATCCGCCCAGCACCGGCGAACTCAGCAGGTTCAGCGGAACCGCAGCTCCCTCCTGCACCAGCCGCACCATCAGCGCGTTCGCTGGCTCCAAAGCCGCCGGCGAAGGAGACTCCATCACCATCCCGCTCACCGCCTCCACCAGCGATGGCGCGGGCGCAGGCAACTGCGCATGGCGCGGCGTAAACAGACAAAGCCCCGTGCGCGCCATCCATGCGCGCAGGTCGTCAAGGGTAAGAAGTGGCTGGCCGTTCTGGTGCCAATGTGCCGCACGTGCTGCCTGAAGCTGCTGAGAGTTCAAAGAAGGTCCTTCATTTCCGCTGCGCCATGATTGCCGTTTCAAGGGCTTCCATCCCTGAGGAGGAGCGCATCTTCCAGTCTACCCTGAGCCGCGCCCGATGGGTGGGGAACTAAGCGAATCGTCCATGCAGCGGGTTCGTGTGCCCCATGTTTCGCGTTTGAGCGGGTCCTCAGCGTAGGTTCGACGATCAGAGCTTTGCTGCGGACTTGAGAGGGGCGTCAATCGTCGCCAAAAGCAGAACGGGCGATAGCGGACATGTGCGCATACATGCTGCTGCCGTTCAGGTATCCGCAGCTCTCCCCCTGAATTCGGCAATGGGGTACGCGGATGAAATCATATGCGAAAAAGAGCGCAAGTTTTATGGCTGGTACTTCCAGAGGTCGTTGAACTTTCCGCCGCCCTGGGCTAGGCCAATCGAGAGAGTATCTTCTCCGCCGAAGAGCCAGAGATTCCCTGATCGGTCGATCCAGCCGACGGCACTGTCACGAGCGCCTGGGACGTTGCCCGGAGCGGTCACACCCTGAGTTCCGTATGCCCCCAACTGCACAGCCTGGTTCGACCCGCTCATCCAGGTCCATTCGCCGTTGCTATACCTCCAGAGGTCGTTGAAGTCATAGCCTGGTCCAGCGTCGCCACCGAAGAGCCAGAAATTGCCTGCCGCGTCCGTCCAACCAACACCGCCCCAGCGCGGCGGTGGAACGTTGCCAGGAGCAGCCACGCCCCGAGTTCCATACGTACCCGGCTCGTTGGCAATATTCGGCCCGCCCATCCAGATCCATTCGCCGCCGCTGTACTTCCAGAGATCATTGAGGTTACAGTCGCCCGACGGGCACGCTAATCCATTCAAGTCGTTGCCCTGCCCACCGAAGAGCCAGAGATTTCCAGACGCATCCGTCCAAGTCACGGCGTTAGTGCGTGCGCCCGGAGCATCGCTGGCAGCAGCCGTGCCCTCGGTTCCGTATATTCCATATTGGTCGCCCTTGTTCGAGCCGCTCATCCACGTCCATTCGCCATTGCTGTACTTCCAGAGGTCGTTGAGGATTCCGAGAGTTCCCGTCGAGTCCCGACCAAACCCACCGAAGAGCCAGAGATTTCCAGACGCATCGGCCCAAGAGTTAGCATCGACTCGCGCCGCTGGAGTGTTGCCGGGAGCGGGTGCGCCTTGGGTGCCGTACACTCCGGCCTGACCGGTAACCGCTACGGTATTCGAGCCACTCATCCAGGTCCATTCGCCATCGCTGTACCTCCACAAGTCGTTCAGGTCCCCTCGATTTCCAGTCGAATCGATGCCAAGTCCGCCGAAGAGCCAGAAATTGCCAGAGATATCGGTCCAACTCACGGCCTGGTATCGAGCGCCGGGATGGTTGTTGGGGGACGGAAGACCAAGGGTTCCGTAGCTGCCGGGTTGCTCAGTCTGGTTCGAGCCACTTATCCATGTCCATTTGCCGTTGGTGTATTCCCAGAGGTCGTTGAGATCTCCCTGCATACCCGAGGCGTCCCCGTAGCCGCCGAAGAGCCATAAATCTCCGGACGCGTCTGTCCAGGTAGAAGCATAGGCTCGTGCGCCGGGAGTGTTGTCCGCAGCCGCCGTGCTCTGGGTTCCGTATGTGCCCGATTGATTGACGATGTTGGAGCCACTCATCCATGTCCATTCGTTATGCACCGGGGGTGGGTTAGCCGCCGCCCCCCCGCAGCCTGTGAAAGCGAGCAACGCCATTCCCACGAACATGAGCACGCATGACTTCAACCGGTGTCCCATACAGAACTCCCTTTGTGACTGCCGGGTGCCGGGTGCCCCATGTCTCGCTTCTGAGACATGTTTTTTTGTTCGAACTGCCATTCGGTGATCTGGTCTGGTATAACTCAATGCGTAAGCCCCGGTGTCGCCCCTACTTCACTCAAGTGAAGCATGTGCCCGGGGCAATTCTGTTTTTGGGCGCTCTTTCGTCCACAAGTATAGCCGCCTCAGTCAGATCCAGCCCCGCTAAATCCGCTGAAACGCCTTCTGAATATCCTTCATCGAATACCGCAGCACAATCGGCCTCCCATGCGGGCAGCTCGTCGGGTGCTCCGTCTTGGCCAGTTCCGCCAGCAGCCAGTCGATCTTCGCCCTCTCCAGCGGCATGTTCACCTTGATGGCCGCATGGCACGCGATCGACGCCGCAATCCTGCTCCTCCGCGTGCCCGCGTTCTCCGCCTGCTGCTCGCGCTCGTTCACCGCCAGCACCTCCTCCAGCATCCGCTCCAGCTCCCGCCCCACCAGCCCGATCGGAGCCGCCTTCACCGCCAGCGTCCGCGGACCGAACGGCTCCGCCTCAAACCCGTTCCTCTCCAGCTCCTCCGCGATCCCAGCGAACGCCACCATCTGCGCCGGCAGCAGCTCCACCAGCAACGGCATCAGCAGCCGCTGCCGCTGCACCTGCTCCACCTCGCGCTCGCGCAGTATCTTCTCAAACAGCACCCTCTCGTGCGCCACATGCTGGTCGATGATCCACAGACCCTCCTCATTCACCGCCAGGATGAACGACTCCCGCAGTTGCCCCAGCGGCTTCAGCGTGGCCAGCGAATTCAGCGTAGGCTGCTGCGCCTGCTCCTCCGCGCTCCCCCCGGAATACCTCGCCATCGCGTCGGCCATCCCATCCGCCATCGCACCGCCGCCATCCTGGAATGGCAGGCTCGCCGGAAACGGCGAAGGCTCCCGAGCCTCCAGGGCGAACGCCGCCACCTCCTCAGCTCCCGGCGGCGGGCTCGACTCCCGCGCCAGCTCTGCGGCCTCCCTCTCGGCCTCCAGCCCGATCTCCGTCCCCGCCGGCGTCACGTTCAGCGTCAGCGATGGCGAAGCCTGCGCATTGGTGTGCAGCGCCGCAAAAAAACTAGCCGCCGGCCGCGCCTTGATCAGCGTATTCCGCACCGTGTCGCGCACAAAATCATGCACAAACGAATTCTGCCGGAAGCGCACCTCGGTCTTCGCCGGATGCACATTCACGTCCACCTCTTCCGGCGGCATCTCCAGGAACAGCAGCACAACAGGGAACGATGTCGGCGGAAGAATATTCCTGTAAGCCTCGCTCAGAGCATGCAGAATCAGCCGATCCCGTATCAGCCTCCGATTCACGAACACGTAAATCGAGTTCCGGTTCAGCTTCTGCAGCTCCGGCTTCGACACAAACCCGCTCACCCGCAGGAACCCGGCCTTGGGAGCCTCGTAATCCGCCTCGCGCTTCCATGGCGGAGGCTCCGGCAGCCCCGCCCGCGCAAAGTCCATCTCTGCCGCCGCAGGCAGCATCTGCTCAAACGTGTCCCTGCCGAAAATCTGGAACAGCCGGTCGGCCGCATCCCTCACCGCTGGCGCCGACAGCAGCGTCTGCGTCGCCGAGTGCAGCTCGAAATGCTTGCCCGGATGCGCCAGCGCATAATGCGTCACCAGCGCCGCCACATGCGTCAGCTCCGTC
>JAJZHR010000207.1 GCA_021810815.1 Acidobacteriota bacterium
AGCAGCCACGCTCTATCGCTCAGGCGCGCAACCCTCCAAAGCGATCCCCGGCATCGCTCCCAGCGTGTGGCGCGCGCAGCCGAACCTCGCCAATCCCTACAGCGAAACCGCATCCTTCAACATCGAACACTCTCTTCCCGCGCAATGGACAGTGAGCGCCGAATATCGATTCGCCCATGGCGTGAAGATGGGACGCGCCGTAAACGCCAATCTCGCCCCTCCCGTGCCGCTCTCCCTCGTGAACTCCGCCAGCCTCGGCATTGCTTCGCCAACGCCGCAGCAGCTTGGCCGGCTCATCTTCCCCTCGGCGCGGCTGAACCCTGCCTACGACGCCATCAACCAGTTCCAGACCGAGGCCAGCTCAAGCTACAACGGAGCCACCTTCACCGTGAACCGGCAGTTCGACGAGCAATTCGAGTTGATGGCTGGCTACACCTTCTCCAAGACCATCGACGACGCATCGTATGACACCGAGCAGCCGCAGAATCCGTATGCCTTGCAGGCCGAACGAGCCTTGTCCCTGCAGGACCAGCGCCATCGCTTCGTTCTCAGCGGACTCTGGGTGCTCGGCCCTGACCTCGACGATCCCCACGACGCCGCAACCGCAGCATCGCCCGGCCCTCTGATGAAAGCGATCACTGGCCTGGAGTTCGCGCCGATCCTGTCCGTCGGCAGCGGATTCCGAGGCAACCCGCTCACCGGCCTCGACAGCAACCTCGAGCACATCTATCCCTTCGCGTCGCGGCCCCTCGGCATGGCGCGCAACAGCCTTGTCGCTCCGGCAAACTTCAATCTCGACCTGCGCGTGCTCAAGATGGTTCCCATCTGGCGCGGTCATCTGGACATCGTGGCGGAATCGTTCAACTTTCTGAACCACCCCAACGTATCTCTGATGAATCCCGTCTTCGGGTCTTCCGCCACCTCAGCGCCGCAGTTCGGAAAGCCGATTGAGAACGCGGACGCGCGGCGCATCCAGTTCTCGCTTGATTTCGAGTATTGACAGCCTCGGCAAAGCCATCCATCGCCAGCCGGTGCTATATTGCGGCCTGTGCCGCACAACGTATGGAAGGGGACGTCAATGTCATTGAAAGACAATCTTGCTCCCGGCTTGCTTCTTTGTGCATTCGCTCTGTCAAACTGCATGGCCGCCGCTGGCCAGGCCCTGACGCTGCGTCCACCAGCACCTCCGCCTGCGGTGGTCGCAGGAATTCCAGTCAATTACGACGAGGCAAAGGTCGGAACCTATCAACTCCCCGACCCCCTCCTGCTTGCCAACGGAAAACAGGTGCGCGATCCCCATACCTGGTACAAGAAGCGCCGGCCTCAGATCGTGAAGCTCTTTGAGGAGAATCAATATGGCCGTGCTCCCGGCCGCCCTGCGGGCATGAGCTTCGATGTGTTCGACAAGGGGACGCCCGCGTTCGGACGCAAGGCCATTCGCAAGCAGGTGACCATCTATTTCTCTGCCGACAGGAAAGGACCGAAGCTGGACCTGTTGGAATACCTGCCTGCTGGCGCCAGAAAGCCCGTGCCTTTGCTGCTGAATATCAGTTTCAGCGCCAACTCAAGCGCGGTGGACGACCCGGGCGTCAAGGTTGGCCAAGTCTGGAACGCCAAAACGAACAAACGGATTCCTGCCATAAATGGCAGAACCTTCGGAAAACTGAATGTCCTCCCAATCATCGACGCCGGTTTCGGCGTTGCTACGTTCAACTACGCCGACGTGGACCCCGATTCCCTGGGAGGTCTCCCGTACGGTGTGCGAGCCATGTACCTGAAGCCTGGACAGACCCAGCCCGCCCCTGATGAATGGGGCTCGATCGCTGCCTGGGCCTGGGGCTTGAGCCGCGCCATGGACTATCTGGAGACTGACCCGGGGGTTGACGCAAAGCGCGTCGCGATCATGGGAGTGTCGCGGCTTGGCAAGACCGTGATGTGGGCCGGAGCGCGCGACACCCGCTTCGCCATGGTGATTGCCAGTTGCTCCGGCGAGGGCGGCGCTGCGTTGAGCAGGCGCGACTATGGCGAGACCATCGCCCACCTCGTCGCGCCTACGCGCTACCCATACCAGTTCGCGGCCAACTACGCGAAATGGGCCGGATTCCCGGATCGAGCTCCGATGGACGCCAATATGCTGGTCGCCCTGATTGCGCCGCGCCCCGTCCTGCTGCAGACAGGCAACAAGGATTTCTGGTCGGACCCGAAGGGGGAGTTCCTTGCCGCCGTGGCAGCAGGCCCGGTCTACAAACTCCTCGGCCGGGATGGGCTGGACACGGACCAATGGCCCCCAGCTGGAACTCCCATCCTCCACACCATTGGCTACTACATGCATGACGGAGGCCACGGAACCGTTCCCTCCGACTGGGACATCTTTCTGGAGTTCATGAAAATGCACCTGAAGCCCGGGTCGTAAGGATGCCGCAGCAACTCGGCATCCTCTCCTGCATATCCGGCGCTCCATCCACACGCATTCAAAGTTCCCGCTTCCTCGCATTCCAGGAGAAGACGAGCCATGAGAAGAACATCCGCCGCAGTAGCTCTCGTTGTGGGATCGATAGCTCTCCTGGCCGCCGTTGGAGTGGCCCGATCGCAGACCTCGGGCGATCCTCTGGAGCAAGGCTTCAAAAATCCACCGGACTCCGCCAGGCCTAGAACATGGTGGCACTGGACAGGCGGGAACGTAACGAAGGATGGAATCACCAAGGACCTGGAGTGGATGAAGCGCGTCGGAATCGCCGGCTACCAGTTGGCCGACGTCTCTTCCGGCAGCGGCCAGACGGTGGAGAAGAAATTGCTGTTTGGAACTCCCGAGTGGCTGGACGCGGTGCGCCACTCGGCGGCCGAAGGGCAGCGGCTGGGGCTGGAGATGTCGATCTTCAGCTCGCCCGGATGGAGCGAGGCGGGCGGTCCCTGGGTCAAGCCGCAGGAGGCGATGAAGAAACTCGTCTGGAGCGAAACAAATGTGCAAGGCCCGCTGAAGTTTGCCGGGAAGCTGCCCCAGCCTCCCTCCAGCAACGGGCCCATCCGCGACCTCTCCGTTGGAGGAGGTCCCCGCGGCCTCGGCGCGAAGCCGCTCTCCACCTACTACGGCGACAGCGCAGTGCTGGCCTACCGCACGCCCGCGGACGAAGTCGCAATGGCGCAGTTGCACCCGAAAATAACAGCGAACTCGGGCCCCATCGATGCCTCCGCTTTGCTGGACGACAACCTGAATACCGCTGTGACAATCCGAGCCCCGGAGCACGGCGGCCCTGCGTGGCTGCAGTTTGAGTTTGCCCAGCCCTTCGCAGCGCGCGCTCTGACGCTCGGCAGTCGCAGAGGAATTCCCGTCGGCCGCCTGCTTGCCAGCGACGATGGCAAGACCTTCCGCACGCTGGCTGTGATGCCCGGTCCGCAGGGCTACCACGGAGCGCAGGTGCGAACCTTCGCCTTTCCGGCCACCACAGCGCGGTTCTACCGTGTTGAACTATCAGGCGCTCCCCTGACGCCAGCGGCCGTGATCTCCGGCGGCCCAGCTCTGCCCACCCAGGAATACACGCTCACTGAGGCCATGCTGTACTCCGATGCCCGCGTGAATCGCTGGGAAGACAAGGCCGCCTACGGCAGTCTGATGGACGAGTATCACTCCTCGCCAACTCCGGCAACGCCCGCAGCAGCCGAAATCCAGCAATCGACCATTGTCGATCTCACCTCGAAGATGGCCAGCGATGGCAGCCTCGATTGGCAGGTTCCACCCGGAAAATGGACTATTCTGCGCCTGGGATATTCGCTGACCGGGGCCACCAACCATCCCGCCGCATCCACGGGCTACGGATACGAAGTCGACAAGTTCAGCCCGAAGTATGTTGCCGACTACTTTCACGGCTACATGGATCCCATTGCCCAGACTCTGCGCCAGACCCTGGGCCCGCTCCTGGGCCAAAGCCTGCAATACATGGTCATGGATAGCTGGGAAGCTGGCATGCAGAACTGGACGGACGACATGGTCAGCCAGTTCCGCGCGCGGCGGGGCTACGATCCCACGCCCTACCTTCCTGTGCTGGCTGGCCGCGTCGTGCAGAGCGCAGAGGTCAGCGACCGCTTCCTGTGGGACTTCCGCCGCACCATGGCAGACATGTACGCGGACGATTTCTACGGCACCATGGAAACGATGCTGCGGCAGGAGGGAATGAAGTCCTACGCCGAAGCCTCCGGCGTTGCCCTGGAGATACCCGAGGACTCGCTCCTCAACAAGAGCAAAGTGGATATTCCGATGGCAGAGTTCTGGGTCCATGCCCTGCATCCGGAGTCAATGTACTATGTGGACGTTCGCGGCGCAGCCTCGGCGGCCCACGTCTACGGCAAGCCGCTCGTCGCCGCCGAGTCCTTCACCGGAGGCAGCTATGAGGCTCCCTACACGCTGAAGAAGGTAGCCGACTACTGGTTTGCCCAGGGAGTCAACCGTCTGGTCTTCCACACCTCGGCGGAGCAGCCGCTCGACACCAAGCCCGGCAACGTGATGGTCGGAACCAACATCAACCGCAACATCACATGGGCGGAGCAGGCCCGGCCGCTCATGACCTACTTCGCGCGCGTGTCCTTTCTTCTGCAGCAGGGACGCTTTGTCGCGGACGTCGCCTATCTGCTGCCGGAGGGCGCACCTTCCACAATGCCATTCTGGGGCGCGGGGCTGCAGCCTGCGCCGCCAAAGGGCTATGACTACGACTACGTGAATACCGATGTCCTGCTGCATCGAATGTCCGTGGACAAGGACGGCCGATTGCTGCTGCCAGACGGCATGGCCTACCGCGTGCTAGTCTTGCCGCCAACTCGCCGGATGACTCCAGAAGTGCTCCGCAAAATCCACGAACTGGTGGCTGCCGGCGCAACCGTTGTCGGTGAGCGTCCAACGAGGTCGCCCAGTCTCGCCGGCTATCCCAGGTCAGACAGCGAAGTGCGCACCCTGGCCGCCGATTTGTGGGGCGGCATGGACGGCATCGCCAGCACCCAGCACGCCTATGGGAAGGGCATGGTGATCTGGGGGCTGCCCATCCAGGACGTGCTGGAGAAGCTGGACGTTCCCAGAGACTTCGATGCCAGTCAGCCTCTGGATCTCGACCTGGCGGCCATTCAGGCCAGGGCCGCCGCCAATCCCAGTAACCCGCTGCCCTCCGCTCTGGTATGGATTCACCGCCGAACGACCGACGCCGACATCTATTTCGTCGCCAACCAAAGGGACGCGGCGCAGGACGTGGAAGCCAGGTTTCGGGTGAGCGGAAAGACCGCGGAGATATTGCATCCTGACACCGGCGCCATCGATCCTGCCGGATATGCGATTGCGAACGGACTCACCACAGTGCCGCTGCATCTTGCGGAGCGCGAGGCCGTC
>JAJZHR010000208.1 GCA_021810815.1 Acidobacteriota bacterium
GCACAAGCTCTTCGAGAAGAAGAACACGGCCGAGGACTACAAATTCCTCTGGGTGACGGACTTTCCATTCTTTGAGTGGGACGAGGCCGGCAAGACATGGACCTTCGCCCATCATCCCTTCACCTCTCCGCACGAGGACGACCTGACCTCTGGCCGGCTCACATCCGACCCCGGCGCTGTCCGCGCTCTGGCGTATGACATTGTGCTGAACGGAACCGAGCTTGGCTCGGGGTCGATCCGTATCCACCGGCAGGACGTGCAGGCGCAGATCTTCCGCGCCCTCGGCATGAGCGACGAAGAGGCTCGCGAGCGCTTCGGCTTCTTCCTGGACGCGCTGGAGTATGGGACGCCGCCGCACGGCGGCATCGCCCTCGGCCTCGACCGCATCGCCATGATCCTTGCCGGGGCGCCCAGCCTGCGCGAGGTGATCGCCTTCCCGAAGACGGCCAAGGCCATCGACCTGATGGTGGACGCGCCGACTCCGGTGAGCGACATCCAGCTCCGCGACCTGCACATCCGCACCGTCACGCGCGGATAACACTGCCTCACCTCCGCCTCATGCACAGAGCCATCTTCCGCATCGCGTTTTTTCAGGTGTGGGAGATGGTGTAAGTTGGAGCACGTTGCAAGCTGAGGAAGAGGTGGGTCATGCAAAAGTTGCTACGCTCATTCGCTGAGGTCGCGCTGGCCTCGCTGATAGTTCTCGTTGGACTTGCGCAAGCCTCCTTCGCGGAGATGCATCCGGATTGGACAGCGCCGCTTCCCCCCTTTCATATCGCTGGCAATTTGTATTACGTCGGAAGCAGGGACCTGGCGTCGTACCTCATCGTCACGCCGGATGGAGACATTCTCATCAACAGCAATCTTCAGAGCTCGCCCGCACAGATTCAGCGGAGCGTGGAGAGTCTGGGGTTCAAGTTCAGCGATGTGAAAATCCTGCTCATCAGCCACGCTCATTTCGACCATGCCGCAGGCAGCGCCGCCATCCTGCGAAAGACCGGCGCGAAGTACATGGTGATGGACGCGGATGTACCCGTCGTTGAGAGCGGCGGAAGGAAGGACTTCGCCTATCCCAACGATCACTATCCTCCCGCAAAGGTGGATCGCGTGCTTCACGATGGGGATCTGGTGCGCCTGGGTGGAACCGTGCTGGTCGCTCACAAGACTCCCGGCCACACGCCCGGATGCACGACCTGGACCATGCAGGTGATGGATGCAGGCAAGCTGCGAAACGTAGTGATCGTGGGAAGCTGGAACGTGAATGCGGGCTATCGGCTGGTGGATCGGCCCGGCAAACCGGCCTCGTACCCCGGCATCGCAGCGGACTACCAGAAGACCTTCGCCATCCTCAAGAGCCTGCCGTGCGACATCTTTCTGGGAGCGCATGGCGGCTACTTCGGCATGCTGGCAAAATTGCAGCGGGCCAAAGCTGGAGCCAGCGACGTCTGGATCGATCCGGCTGGATATCGCGCAGCAGTGGAGGAGAAGGAACGCGCCTTCGAAGCGGAGTTGAAGAAGCAGCAAAGTGACGTGAGCCACTGAGGAAGATTCGAACACCAGCCAGTGGATGAAAATAAAATTTCACCTCGTCAATAATCTGCATCCAACCAGTGCGGACATTTCAAATGTCTCAAGACACCAACAGGGAGTTCGGATGAAGATACAGCCATTGATGGTCAGAATTGCGCGGTCGATGATGGGACCGGTTCTGATCGCAGCAATCGGATTAGTCGCTGCACCGGGGCAGCCGCTCCAGGGTTCCCATGGCGGGCAACAGGACAATCAGGATCACGGGAACCAGGGTCATGGCAATGGTAATGGCAATCATGGCCATGGGAACCAGGGTCACGGCAACCAGGGTCACGGGAACCAAGGCTATGGGAACCAGCAGGGCCACCAGGATCAGGGCCGTGGAAATCAGGGCCACGATCAGGGACGTGGCAATCAGGGTTACGGAAACCAGGGCAATGGGTTTCAAGGTCAGGGAGATCAGGGCCATGGGAACCAGGGAAATTTTCGCTTCCGTAATCAGGACAGGGCCCATTTCCAATCGCGCTACAGGACGGATATCGGCCGCTGGCGCAACCACCCGGAGGGCCGCCCATTCTTTGCTCCCGGGCAGCGAATCCCCAACAATTATTGGGTTCAGCCGGTTCCCCAGTCCTACTACGCTGACACTCCCCCGCCGCCGCCGGGATATCAGTACGGCTATTCCAACGGATACATTGTGGCCTACAACCCCACCACCCGCATCATCGCGGACGTGATGGATCTGGTGGGAGCTGCGACCGGGCGCTGAGCGCATTCGAGCCGTGCAGACATCGAAGGCCGCCGGATGCATTCGGCGGTCTTCGCCGTTGCAGGTTACCCTTGTGGAAGCGGCTTGAATCTCCAGCGCGCCCGCAGCAAAAGCTCCGCGATCTCCTTTGGTTCGCCTCACCGGCTTGCTCCCGCGCAGACCCCTCAAGCATCCAACATGCAGACCCGATGACACAGACGCAGATCCTGAGCCGGTACGCACACGCATGGCGAGCCCTTCGCCATCGCAACTTCCGCCTGTTCTTCACTGGCCAGAGCATCTCCCTCATCGGAACCTGGATGACGCGGATCGCCACCAGTTGGCTGGTCTACCGCCTGACGGGATCAGCCCTTCTGCTCGGCATTGTCGGCTTCGCGGGACAAATCCCGACGTTCATCCTGGCTCCG
This sequence comes from Acidobacteriota bacterium, assembly GCA_021810815.1. Classification (GTDB taxonomy): domain Bacteria; phylum Acidobacteriota; class Terriglobia; order Terriglobales; family Acidobacteriaceae; genus JAJZHR01. The sequence goes on from JAJZHR010000208.1 coordinate 2,707, forward strand.
TTCGCAGGCGTCCTCATGGAGCGGCTGAGCCGCCGCAGCCTTCTTGTCTGGACCCAGGCACTGGCTGCTGTACAGTCTCTCGCCATGGCCGCGCTCACGCTGAGGCGCATCATTACGATCCACGAAATCATCGCTCTCAGTGTCTTGCAGGGCGTCATCAACGCCTTCGACATGCCCGGCCGCCAGTCCTTCCTGGTGCAGATGGTGGACGACAAGCAGGATCTCGGGAATGCGATCGCCCTGAACTCCTCCATCGTGAATCTCGCCCGGCTGATCGGCCCGGCGCTCGCTGGTCTGGTCATCGCTGCCGTTGGCGAGGGCTACTGCTTCGCGATCGACGGCTTCAGCTACTTCGCCGTCATCGCTTCCCTGCTGATGATGCGCGTCACGCCCGTCGAAGCCGCTCGCCCGACCAGCAGCATGCTCGCGCAGCTCAAAGAGGGATGGGCCTATGTCGTCGGCTTCCACCCCATCCGCACCATTCTTCTGCTCTTCGCTCTGCTCAGCCTGATGGGCATGCCCTTCATGGTGCTGATGCCCATCTTCGCCTCGCAGGTGTTTCATGGCGGGCCGAACACGCTCGGCTATCTCACGGGAGCCTCCGGAGTCGGAGCTCTCGCCTCCGCGCTCTCGCTCGCGTTTCGCAAGTCCGTCCGCGGCCTCACCACCATGATCCAGGTCGCCGCCGCCGTTTTCGGCGGAGGTCTCGTCCTCTTCGGCTTCTCCCGCAGCCTTCCGCTCTCGCTCATCCTGATGCTCTTTGTCGGCTTCGGCATGATGCAAGGGCTGGCAGCAAGCAACACCGTGATCCAGACCCTGGTGCCGGAGGAAATGCGCGGCCGCGCGATGAGCTATTACACGATGGCCTTCGTAGGCATGGCGCCCTTCGGCAGCCTGCTTGCCGGATGGCTGGCGCACCGCTTCGGAGCGCCGCACGCCGTCATCATCACGGGTGCCTTCTGCCTGGCTGGGTCTGCCTGGTTCACCACACAGCTTCCGTCGGTCCGGAAAATCATGCGCCCGATCTACATCGAGATGGGAATCCTGCAAACGCCCATGGACGCTCCCCTCGATGAGCGGGTCGGCAGCAACTGAGCCCGGCTATTCCTAATTCATCCAGTGGCGGTCGTTCGGGTCCTTCTTCGCGTCGGGATCGATGTAGCGGCCATCCTTGTCGAAGTGGACTTCCTTGTCCTGCTTGCGCATGTAGACCTGGAACTTTTTGGCTGCCTTGCGGCGCTTCCAGCGGTAGTAGCTGTTGCGCAGCGCGAAATACCGCTCGCTCGATGCATATGTGAAGCCGCGGCGGGGAGCCCATTTGGCGTAGAGATAGCCGAACAGAGCGCCGCCCAGATGCGCCACGTAGGCAACGCCCGCAGGGCCCCGCACCAGGCTCGCGACCGCCAGAAGGATGTAGATGGCGACCAGGTATTTCGCCTTGATCTGGACCAGGAAGAACACCAGCAACTGCTGCTCGCCGAAAAACACGCCGAACGCCACCAGCAGCCCGAAGATCGCCCCGGAAGCTCCCACCGTCGCAACGTAGGGCGTGAGGCCGAAGATGTGGCTGTAGCCAGCGGCGACCGACGTCAGACCGGCCCCGATGAGCGAAACGAAGTAGATCTCCGTCAGCCACCGCTCGCCGAAGCTCGACTCAAGGTACGAGCCGATGAACCACAAGGTGAGCATATTGAACAGAATGTGCATGATGCCCGCATGCAGGAATCCATAGGTGATGACCTGCCACACTTCACCGTGCAGGACGGCTGCGGGGATCAGCTCCAGGTGGAGCGCGAGCAGATCCCCAGCCTCCGGGGCGACCCATCCCAGCAGCGCCATCACGAAGAAGACCGCGACGTTCGCCAGCACCAGCTTCTTCACCGCTCCGTGGAAGGGCGGCAAGGTCATGACGATCGGACTGCTGCTATTGCGCGGCATTTCTCTGTTCCTGTCCCGTTCGCGCGGGCCAAATCACTTCGCTGGCGCGGCTGTGGTCTTGGTGTGGTCCAGGTTGATCGGCGGATGCGGAGAATACGGCAAGGGCGTCGCCACCAGGCTGCGGTGCCCGGCCGCATCCACTGCGCGCAGGCCAAAGATCACATTGTCCTTGGACATCGGCAGCGTGACGTTGGTTGCAGCCTTGGCATCGTACATGCGCTGCCAATCCGGAGCCGACGTGTCGCGCCAGACCACCTCGAATTGCGTCCCCACAGGCGAGCCATCGCCCGGCTCCCAGCTCAGCTTGCTCACGTTCTCCTGGGCCTGAATGTCCAGGCGCACATTCTTCGGCGCGGGCGGAGCGGAGGCGAGCACCGCCAGCGTCGCCGCATTCGCTTTCGCCACGCGCGCCACGTAGTTGAAGTCGACGAACTGCAGCATGTCGCCATACTGCACTCCGTTCACCTTGCGAACGTCCTGGTGCTGGTGGTTGTAGTCCTCGCGCCATTCCGTGACGCGCACGGCGGCGAAGCCCTGCTGGTTGAAGCTGTAGTGGTCGCCGCCCCGGCCAAACCGGTCCTGCCGGAAGATGAGCACCGGATGGAAGCCCGTGCTGTAGGTCCGGCTGGCGTCCACCATGGCCCGCGCCAGCTCCCGCGACGACGAATCGTTCTCTCCGCCGAAGCCGCGCAGAATCTGCAACTGCTGCGGCGTGGTCAC
>JAJZHR010000209.1 GCA_021810815.1 Acidobacteriota bacterium
GCACAGATCCGACTGCGGATTTCACGGATTAGAACGGATAGAGGCAAAGGCGCAAGACGGATAGAGGCAAGGACGCAAGATAGTTAGAGGCAAAGGCAAGGGACGGACAAGGCAAGGCAAGGCAAGACAGGCTAAGAGTAACCAGTGGATCAGCAAGAGCAACGGATGGATACGGCAAAAGCTCCGGGGAATCTCCGATGCAAGTCACTCTGCAATTCCCTCATGGGCTAAAATTCGCTGCATTTAGATTTCATCCAATGGCTAAAGTCTGCTGTATTTCAGCTCATTGCTAGAGTCGGTTGTATTTCAATTCATTACTGCGGGACTGAAGTCCGGTCCCTTGAAAGATGGACTTGTTCAGCGATAGCTAGAGGGATAGAAGCAACTGCGAGGCTGTTGAGCCGGGAATTCCACGAAAGAGGGCAATGATTTTGGAGCGTTCGAAAGAAATACGGGCTGCAGAAGCACATTTGGAGCGGTTTGGCGTTGCGGGGAAGGCGTTTCTTGCGCCGGGCCGGGTGAATCTGATTGGCGAGCACACGGACTACACCGGCGGTTTTGTGATGCCGGCGGCGATTGATTTCGGGACGGTCGCGGTGGTGAGCGGACGGGCAGACGGGAAGGCTGTTTTTGTATCCGTCAATTTCGAAAGCACGGCGGAATATGATCTGGAATCCCTGAAGCAGAGAACGAGACCTGCGCCAAGGGGCGACTGGAGCGACTACTGCGCTGGAGCGGCGTGGGCATTGGCACAGGAGGGGATTGCGCTGCCTGGCTTCAGCATGACAGTGCTGGGAGATGTTCCCTGGGGCGCTGGGCTCAGTTCGTCAGCTTCGGTCGAGGTGGTGACGGCGCTGGCTTTGCTGTCGCACGCGGGAGTGGCGATGCGGCCGGAGAAGATGGCCGTGGTCTGCCGTCGCGCGGAGAACGAGTACGTGGGCGCGAAGAGCGGCATCATGGACCAGTTCGTGGTGAGTTGTGGGGCAGCAGGAAAAGCGCTGATGCTGGACTGCCGATCGCTGGAGTACGATTTGCTGCCGATGCCAGAGGACGTTTGCATGGTCATCTGCAACTCGATGGTGAAGCATGCGGTGGCAGGCGGCGAGTACGGCAACCGGAGCGACGAGGTGGAGGCAGGGCAAGCAGCGCTTCGCAAGTGCAAGCCAGGAATCGAGCTGCTGCGGGACGCGACGCTGGCCGACCTGGAAGTCTGCGAGTCGTCGATGAGCCGCGAATCCTTCCAGCGCTGCCGCCATATCATCACGGAGAATGCGCGGGTAATGGAGGCGCGCACGGCGCTTTTGAGCGGGGATATGGCGGGCTTTGGGGAGTTGATGCGGCAGGCGCACCTCAGCTTCCGCGACGACTTTGCTGCGAGTTGCCCGGAGGTGGATCTGCTGGTGGAGATCGCCGGCGGCCTGCCAGGGTGCATCGGAGCGCGCATCACCGGTGGTGGATTCGGCGGATGCACGGTGAATCTGGTGAAGGCTGCGCAGGCAGAGGCGTTTGGGCAGAGCCTGAAGGCGGCCTATCTTGCAAAGACTGGCATTTCAGCCGAGGTGTACCTGTGCAAGGCTTCTGACGGAGCGCACCCGCTGGATTGAGTGGGGCCGCGAGTCGGTGAGGCAGCAAGTCGGTGAAACAGTAAGACCGCAAGTCGGTGAGACAGAGAGTCAGGTTCCTTAGGCGCGGTTCGGCTGCCTGGTCTTCTCCGCTGGTTTGCGGATGCGCGGAGTGTGCGATGCTGGGGGCTCAGTCCTCGACCCTTCCACTTCCTGGGCCTTGCGCGCCTCGTTCAGGTGCTGTTCCATGGCCTGCTGGGCCTGCTCGGGGCTTCTCATCTTGATGGCGCGATAGATTTCGCGGTGCATATCTGCGGACTGCTTCAGGTCGACGGCCAGCTCAACGGTCTGGCTGCGGCCATCGTAGAGAGCTGCGGTGATGGTTTCCATCAGGGTCGCGAGAATCGGGTTGCCGGCAGCGCGAGAGATGGTGCGATGGAAGCGCACGTCATGGATGAGGTATTCGTGCGGGTCGTCGAGGAAGGCATACATCTCCGCGACTTCCTCGGCCAGCTCCGCGATATGCTCGTCCGTGGCGCGCGCTGCGGCTAGTCCAGCGACGCTGCGCTCGATCATGAGGCGCGCCTCGAACATCTGCCATGCCTGGAAGCCGTGCAGAGCGCCGAGCACCGTCAGCGAGCTTGCGTCGAGCGCAGGAGGACCGTCGGCGACGAAGGTCCCCGCTCCATGGCGCGACTTCAGCACTCCCATGGCGGAGAGGAAGCCGATGCCGGAGCGCAGGCTGGAGCGGCTGATCTTCAGCTTGCGCGAGAGTTCGCGCTCCGGTGGCAGGCGGTCTCCTGGGCGCAGTTCTCCGGTGAGGATCATACCGCGCACATGTTCGACGACCTGCACGGTCAATTGGCTGGAATTGGTTCCCTTGAGTCTGGTGGATTCGGCCATTGTTTTATTAGGTGAATTCTCTTCCCCGCGAAGGGTAACACGTCGCAAGGGCTATGCGGTATGGGGTTCTCCCAGGCGCGGAACCAGCCACTGGATGATGGCGAGGGCGGCGACATAGGCGGTTGCCGCCATGGCGAAGATCAGAATGGGGTGGCTGATCCACAACCAGCCGACAATCAGGGTGAAGATGGCCCCGCCGACGGCTCCCATGGTTCCGCCGATGCCGATGATGGTGCTGACGGAGGTGGAGGGGAACATGTCAGTTGGCGTGGAGAAGAGGTTTGCCGACCAGCCTTGGTGCGCTGCTGTTGCGAGGGCCAGCAGAGCGACGGCGACCCATTCATTCGGAGCTTTTGGCACGAAGATGACAGGAAGGGCGCCTAGGGCGCAGACGAGCATCGCGAATTTGCGACCGTCGTTGATGCTGTGTCCCTGGCGCATGCGGAAGCCGGAGAGCCATCCGCCGGCCACGCTGCCGAAGCTGGAGCCCAGGTAAATGAGCACCAGGGGAAGGCCGATCTGCTTCATATCCAGACCGAATCGCTCGTTGAAATACTTCGGAAGGAAGAAGAGATAGAACCACCAGATGGGGTCGGTCATCATCTTGCCGAGAGCGAAGGCCCAGGTTCCGCGGTTGCCGAGGAGGCGGGTGAGCGACTGGCTTCCGTCACGGGAGGCGGGCAGATCTTCTTGGTCTTTTGCTGTGCCGGGGCCGCTGGAGGTCTTGCGCAGCTTGTTGTAGGGAAAGATGAGCCAGACAACGAGCCACAGCATGCCCATGGAGCCGGTGCAAAGGAAGGCCGCGTGCCATCCGTAGCGGTAGGTGACCCAGGGAATGAGCAAAGGAGCGATGAGGGCTGCGACGTTGGCACCGGAGTTGAAGAGGCCTGTGGCGTAGGCGCGCTCCTGCGGTGCGAACCACTCGGTGATGGCTTTGATGGCGGCAGGGAAGTTGCCGGACTCGCCCAGGCCGAGCATGAAGCGCGCCAGGCAGAAGCCGATGACGCTGCCCACCAGGGCGTGGCTGAGAGAGGCGCAGGCCCAGACGAGGATGGCGAGGGCGTAGCCGACCTTGGTGCCGACGCGGTCGATGATGCGGCCGGCGGTGAGGAAGCCAACGGCGTAGGCCACCTGGAAATAGGCGAGGATGGTGCTGAAATTGTGGTTGTAGGCGGCGGGGTTGGCCGCGTTGTAGCCCATGAAGGGCAGCGTCTTCAGGATCGGCTCAATGAGGGAGAAGACCGAGCGGTCCATGTAGTTGATGGTGGTGGCGAGGAACAGCAGGCCGCAGACGGCCCAGCGGACGTTGGAATGGCTGCCGGGCGGTGCATCGAGGACGGTGACTGCGTCGGACTCGCGGGGTGTTGCGGACATGCGTTGCTCCGGGGGAGGGGGGTGGGTTCCTTTTGAGGTCAGACCAATGATAAAGGCAGATTGCGATTCCTGGCATGGGGTTTGCGCGGGTGGCGCAAAAAAGTCGCTCTTTTGTCGCCCCTGTTTGTTCGGTGTGTCAACAAAGTTATTCTATGGAGAAAGTATTCCCGTATGCGCGGAATATGTGCGCTTTGCTGGGAACGTCTGGCGTGATACGGTCAACGGCGGAGAGAATTTTCTCATCAAGAAGAGGGGAAATCACAGCGATGGCAGAGGGCAATTCGATCAAGTTGCGCGCGAAGGAAAAGAGCAGGTGGGATCTGGTGAGCCTGGGGGAAGTGATGCTGCGGCTCGATCCGGGCGATGTGCGCATCGCAACGACGCGGCAGTTCACGGCCTGGGAGGGCGGCGGCGAATACAACGTGGCGCGCGGCCTGCGGCGCTGCTTTGGCATGCAGACGACGATTGTGACCGCGCTTGCGGACAATCCCGTGGGGCGGCTGCTTGAAGATCTGATGCTGCAAGGCGGCGTCGATCTGTCGCACTTGATCTGGGCGAAATACGATGGCGTGGGGCGCGCGACGCGCAATGGGTTGAACTTTACGGAGCGCGGCTTTGGCGTGCGTGCGGCTCTGGGATGCTCCGACCGCGGCCATACGGCGGTTTCGCAGATCAAGCCGGGACAGATCGACTGGGACGAGATTTTCGGGCGCGAGGGAGCGCGCTGGTTCCATACGGGCGGGATTTTCTGCGCGCTGAGCGAGACGACTCCCGAGGTTGCAAAGGAGGCCATGGCGGCCGCGCGCAAGCACGGGACCATCATCAGCTACGACCTGAACTATCGCGATTCGCTGTGGAAGGCAATTGGCGGCAAGAAGCGCGCGACCGAGGTGAACCGCGAACTGGCCTCGTATGTGGATGTGATGATCGGCAACGAGGAGGACTTCACTGCGGCGCTCGGCTTCGAGGTGGAAGGCACCGGCGAGGATCTGGGTGAGTTGGAGAGCGCGAGCTTCCACCGCATGATTCAGCGGGCGATGGCGACCTTCCCCAACTTCAAGGCGGTTGCCACCACGCTGCGCCACGCAAAGACGGCGAGTGTGAACGACTGGGGAGCGGTCTGCTACTACGAGGGAGCGTTCCACGAGGCGCGGCCCATGCCAAACCTGGAGATTTTCGACCGCGTTGGCGGCGGAGATTCCTTCGCGTCCGGGCTGATCTACGGCTTCCTGAACGCCAAGGGCGGTACGTTGCTCGTCGGAGTGAGCGATGATGGCGAGTTGCTAGGCTTGGAAGCCGACGGTTTTCCGAACGAGGACAAGCTCCAACTGCATCTGATCAATCTAATCACCGATCGTGTCGGCTCGATATTCCTGCCCTATGTGCATCCCCATTTCGAAGATGAAGACGACCAACGTGTACTCGTAATCCGTTGTGAAAAGGGCCCGAAACCAGCGTTCGTGAAAGACGGAGCCGTGCAACGCTTTTATGTTCGTGGCGCCAACGCCACGGTGGAGTTGTCTG
>JAJZHR010000210.1 GCA_021810815.1 Acidobacteriota bacterium
AGCCGGCGAATGGAAGACTCCTTCCCTGCTCAGGATGCGGATGCCCTTCTCGCTCATGGTCACCACCAGGTAGTCGAAGCCATGCGCGACGACAAGCTGCTGCCCGGCTGCCAGCAAATGATCCAGATCGGAGGCGGGAATCCCGGTCGCAAGAGAAAGCTCGCTCAGGTTCGGGCTCACGGCCGTCGCTCCCTGATATTTCCCGAAGTCGCGCGTCTTCGGATCGACAAACACGGGGATGCTCCGCTTGCGCGCCTCGGAGATGATCGTCTGGCACAGCTCCGCTGTGAGCGTGCCTTTGGCGTAGTCCGACAGGATCACAGCGTTCACCTGCCGCACAGCATCGACAGCGCGCCGCATCAGTTCGCTGCGCTGCTCCTCCGTTGGCGGATCGGGGTTCTCCACATCCAGCCGCATCAGTTGCTGGTTGCGGCCAAGGATGCGCGTCTTCGAAACCGTCAGGCCGGAGGTCACGATGCAGGAGGTGTCCACCTTCGCCTTGTGCAGGATCGAAGCCAGGCTGGCCTGCTCCTCGTCGCTCCCCCAGTAGCCGGCCAGCATCGTCTGGACTTCAAGACCAGCGAGGTTCATGGCCACATTGGCGGAGCCGCCGGGTCCCTCGGTGCGCCGCTGATGCAGCAGGACAGGCACGGGAGCCTCGGGCGAGACGCGTTCCACATCCGCCCAGATGTACCGGTCCAGCATCAGGTCGCCGACGACAAGAACCCGCAGTTGCGCGAATCCGCCTTCAAGCAAGTTCAGAACAGTCTGCAAGTTTCCAAGCATTCGAGTGGATCTCTCAGGGTGGGCGTCAGAGCGGTGCGCTTGCGGATATGGGGTCTGAAATCTGCCAGACGCCAGGCCCGCTGGCGGAGGCAGTTCGCTTCAGACTTCATTATTGCATCCGCCGCAGTGGATTCCATCCCCGAAAAGCAATGGAAGCTGGCCCAGCCGCCAGGAGCAACTCTTCAACGGGAGGAGGTTTGAATCTCCAGGACCGGGGGAAGCACCTTTGCGAGCCGCTCCATCACCTCGTCCACAGAGATCGAAGCGATGCATTTCTTCTTCTGCAGGACGCAGGTATCCAGGCCGCAGCCCCAGCAGTCCGTCTTGTGGTAGATCACCTCATTGCGCTTCCCATAGGGGAACCACACCGCCGGCTTGTTGCGCGCGGCGAAGATGGCCACGCACGGCGTCTGCACGCACGACGCAAGATGCATCGGCCCGCTGTCATGGCCGAGAAAGACTTTCGCGCGAGAGATCGCTGCAGCGCTTTCCCGCGGGGTCAGTTCGCCGCACAGGTTCACCACCGGACCAGCCAGTGTGGAAGCGGCAGACCACATAGCGCCCACCTCCTCGCTGATGCCGCGCTCCTCCGCTGCTCCCAGCAGAGCCAGCCCGTGCCCTGGATACGCCGCCGCCATGCGGCCAAGCAGAGCCTTCCAGTTGTCAGCGCCCCAGTCCTTCGCCTGGACTTTGGTCCCCACGCTGGCCATGATCAAAGGAAGGCCATCGAGCGGCCTCAGGCGAGACGCAGCCGCTGCGTATTCCGCCTCTGTCAGCCGCATGTCCCAGCTCTGCGGATCATCCAGCCGCGCGTCCCCAAGCTCTGCGATGCAGCGCGCGAGCCGCTGCGCCTCAGGCTCCAGAGCCTGAATGCTCGGCAGCCAGAGATTCGCCTGCAATTCCATCGTGGACGGAACGCCCACCAGCCGCCGTATGCCGCACCAGCGGAAGAAGAGCTTGTCCCTCCATGCCGCTTTGCGCCCCCTTGCCACCGTGAGATACACCAGCACCTCCGGACGCCATCGCCGGATCTCCCTGCGCAAACGCAACAGGGCTTTGGCGTTCCGAAGGCCCACCGGGTAGTCCTGATAGCTGTCAATGATGCCCGAGTCGCCCAGAACGGCAGCGGCCGCAGGAGCCTTGCTGTGCACCGGGATGTTCGTCAGCATCCGCCTCTCCGCGTTCGGAAAAGCGCGCGACACCAGATGCAGAGCTGGCAGAGCGACCAGCGCGTCCCCCAGGCTTCCGAGGCGGTAGATCATCACCTTCTTTACGTCGTCGTTGCGCATATTTTTGGGGCGGGGCAGAAGCAAGTAGAATCGGTCATTATCTGGAGTTGTGTTTCTTCGTGAACCCGGCAAAGCGGAGGAAGTCGCAGCGCGTTCTGGGGAGTGGCTCTGCTACGTTTCGCTGAATTTTACAATGAGTGTTCCCGTGTACGCTTTCGGTTCCAACAAAGACGCATCCGCACAGAGCAAAAACTATTATTGCTCCGGCCCTTATCCTTTGACACGGAACTGGGTGCCCCATCCATGCCGCGTCGTTGTCTTTGCGGCATGGGTGGGAATCCGCCGTAGCAACCCATAGGGGCCGACTCAATAGCCACTGCAAGATAGACTCCAGAAAGCACTCTTGCCGCAGGAGCACATGCTGGACGCATCCACAGCAACGCAGATGTTCGACCGCGCAACCTCCGATTGGCACGAGGGGCAGAGTGCTGCGTTGCCAGCCTCGACTGCCTTCGGCCAGCGCGATGCGCTCCAGCGCGCGATTCTCAACCTCCACCGCGCGAACTTCGACCTCTGGCACGAGGAGGACAAGGCCCGCGACCCTGCCGCGACAGACGCACAGATCGCCGCCGTGAAGCGCGCCATCGACCGTCTCAATCAGCAGCGCAATGACCTGGTCGAGCTGTGCGACAAACTGCTGCTGGCTTCCCTTCCATCCGTCTCCGCGATGACCGGCTCCGCGCCAGCCGCGCCGCTCCACTCCGAGACGCCCGGCATGATGCTGGACCGCCTCTCCATCCTGACCCTGAAGATCTATCACACAGCGGAAGAAGTGGAGCGCGCAAACGCCCCTCCAGGCCATGCGGAGCGGAACCGCGACCGCCTGGCCGTCCTGCAGTCGCAGCGCGAGGATCTCGCCGCCTGCCTGGATCGGCTGTGGGACGATGTGCTCCACGGCCGCAGGCGCTTCAAGCTATACCAGCAGATGAAGATGTACAACGATCCCTCCCTGAATCCGGCTGTGTACGCTGCGCGCAAAAGCTGAAGCGCCTTTCCCCCTGCTGGAAACAACCTGTTGACGCGTCGCCCGGTTCTGCGTATAAATCCTGCACAGCCGTCCTGTCCCATCGCCGGATTCGCAAGATGCCGTGAGCAGGCGCAGTGTGGCAGAGGCACGGCTGTCACAGGAATTTCGCAATGGAATGGGTTATCATCCATCCGGGTCGGCAGAAGATAGGTTGCCCCAAATGAATTGGCGCAAAATGAATAGGCGCAAAATGAGTTGGCGCGAGGGATGATGCGAGAGAGCAAACAGGCAGCCAGTCCGAGGCGCGCACCGCGCATTCTTGCAGGGACGCCGGTTGCGCCGAGCGACGCTGCACGCACCAGCGCGTTGCATCAGTATGAGATCGGGCTGCGCCTGATGCAGGAGCGGAAGTACGATCAGGCAGCATCCGTGCTGGAGAAGCTGCTCGCCAACGGCCCCAGCGACCTCTGCGAGCGTGTGCGGATTTATCTGGCTGCCTGCGCGCAGCAGGTGAAAAAGACCAATAGCTCCTTCAGCAGCCTGGAGGAGCACTACGACTACGCCATCTCCCTGCTCAACACCGGCGACTACGACGACGCGCGCCAGCAGCTCGAATCCATCCTGAGCAAAGACAGCAACTGCGACTTCGCCTACTACGGGCTCGCCGTTCTTGCCAGCATGACGGGCCACGCCGACCCCTGCCTGGAGCATCTCTACCAGGCCGTCCGGCTGAATCCTCGCAACCGCTTCCAGGCGCGCGGCGATTCGGACTTCCAGGACATGGCCGACGATCCCAGATTCACCGAGCTGCTGTATCCAGAGCCGTCTTGAGCCTTCGCGATACCATCAAGAGCGTGCGATCCACAGCCACGCCTGCGTCCGGAGAAGCACGGCCTGCCCCCGCTCGACCTCTCCGCGTCGTCGCCATCGGCGGCGGCACGGGACTCTCCACCCTGCTGCGCGGCCTCAAGCGCCACGTGGCCGCGCCGCCGGGCACCTTGCCAATTCTGCCCGGCGCAGACCCCGGAGCCACCGCTCCCTGCCTCATCTCCGACTTGGCCGCGATCGTCACCGTCACCGATGACGGCGGCTCCAGCGGACGCCTCCGCGAAGACCTCAAAATGCTCCCCCCCGGAGATCTGCGCAACTGCATGGTCGCTCTCTCCGAGGACGAGCACCTGCTCTCGCGCCTCTTTCAATACCGCTTCGATGCGCCCGATGCCTCCGCCAACACGCACACTTCCCCCAGAACCAACGGAGGCGGCGTATCCGGCCTCGCCGGCCACAGCTTTGGCAACATCTTCCTCGCTGCCATGCACGGCATCACAGGCGACTTCACCCAGGCCGTCCAGATGTCCTCCCAGATTCTCGCGACGCGCGGACACATCTACCCGTCCACCAGCTCCTATGTCACACTGGCCGCCCGCATGGACGATGGCTCCACCGTCGAGGGCGAAACCAGCATCACCGCCAGCAAACGCCGCATCGTCGAATTGATGCTCGTTCCCGCCACCGCAAAACCGCTTCCTGAGACGCTCGACGCCATCGCCGCCGCCGACCTCATCACCCTCGGCCCCGGCTCGCTCTACACATCCCTCATCACGAATCTCCTTGTCCAGGGAATACCGCAGGCGCTGGCGCAGGCCAAAGGAACGCGCGTCTACATCTGCAACCTGATGACGCAGGCCAACGAAAGCATCGGACTCACAGCGTCCCAGCACATCGAGCGCATCTATCGCCACACCGGAACGCCCATCTTCGACTACGCCCTGGTGAACACTTCGCCCGTCTCTCCGGCCCTGCTCGCGCGATACGCTGCCGAAGGCGCAGAGCCCATCGTGGCCGATCTGGACCGCATGGAGGCGCTCGGTGTCCGCCCCATCCCGGGCAATTTCATCTTCGAGGGAGACGTCCTGCGCCACGACTACGACCGCGTCACAGACGCCCTGCTGCGCCTCGGCTTTGAAGGCCGCCCGAAGGCCGCAGCCAAGCAGCTCCGCGGATGGAGACGCATCTTCCGCCGCTGACCTGCAAGAGCCTGTTTAAAACTTGCTTTGAGCGGCCAGGGCAGCTCCTGTTTTGTTCCAGGGCACTGCTTCAGCCGTGCCGTAGGCGCTGTCTTTGCGCCACGGCCGGGTGCCCATTCATCGCAGCTTCATGCGATGAATGGGATGCACGACAGCTCGCATGGCAGGATTCCTGCGTTTGCTCTAGGAAGCCGCCTGCTGCCCGCCGATCTTGTCGATCTCCCTCTGCAAGGCCATGCTGTCCAGCGTCGCCAGAGGCAGGCAAAGGAACAGCCCGATCCGCTGCTC
>JAJZHR010000211.1 GCA_021810815.1 Acidobacteriota bacterium
CCGCGCGGGTGTGTACACGGCTCCGGGGGGGATTCACTCGGGGGCGGACGCTGGTCCTGCGCCGATCTTCCAGACGGTGGGCATTGGGGCGGGGCAGATGTCGCGCGTGGATGCGGCGCGGTTTGGGGCGATGAAGGCTGCGCTGCCGTTGCAGGGCTGCGTGGCTGCGTCGGATGCGTTCTTCCCGTTTGCGGATGGGCTGGAACTGGTGGCGGAAGCGGGAGCTACGGCGGTGATTCAGCCGGGAGGGTCGGTGAGGGACGCAGAGGTGATTGCGGCGGCGAACCGGCTGGGGCTGGCGATGGTGTTCACCGGGATGAGGCACTTCCGCCACGGTTGAGATGCCTGAAATTTGATGGGATCAACACTTTTGACACTGGAATTTGATTCGCATATAAAAAGGACTCCGGCTTCCCGATAGAATCGCGCAGGAAGCTGGAGCCTCTCGTAGCCTGGCTGTTTTTGTCTGGCTGCATGTCTTGAACCCTTGTACCGCAGAGGATGTTCGGGAAGCGCGGTGAAATTCCGCCACTGCCCCGCAACTGTGAACGCGCACCAGTCTGGCCGTTTTTGGCGGACATGGTGATTGACCGGATGATTTTCCACCGCCACTGGGGCTGCAAGAGCCCTGGGAAGGCGAGTCCGGCGAACGCTCCGCCTGAATAGGGGGCGTCGCGCAAGTCAGGAGACCGGTCCGTTGCGCACATCAACCACGTTCCGCGGGGGACGTAGGAGAACGCATGACCCTCCCATCCTGGCCTTTGGGCCAATCTCTATCCGTGCTTTCTCAAAAGAGCCGGACCAAGCTCCTCTCCATTTTCCATTCAGCCCGTCGTCGCCAACTGGCGGCTGTCCTTCTGCTGTGCGTTGGGGCGATGCAGTTGCATGCTGCTGTGGTTCGCGGACGTGTGACGGACCAGTTGGGAGCTGCGGTCGCCAATGCGCACGTCCAACTGATACAGCATGGCAAGGTGGTCGCGACCACCACCAGCGGCACCGATGGCCGTTATGAACTGACGAGCAGCGCGAAGGGCAGGTTCGCTCTTCTGACCGTGGTTCCGACGTTTCGGCAGACGGTGAGCGATGCGTTCTATGCCGGGCAGCTTGGCATTGTGGATCGCGATATTGTGCTGCAGCCGCAGGGCGTGACGCAGCAGATCGTGGTGACGGCGACGGGAACTCCCACGCCGGACGCGCAGGTCAGCTCTGCGATCAGCACACTTCCGACGACTGACTTCGCGACGCGCATGCAGGTGCTGGACGATCTGCGGCTCGCTCCCGGGATGGACGTGGTGCAGACGGGCCAGCGCGGCGGCGCTACTTCCTTGTTCATCCGCGGCGGCAATTCGGACGCGAACAAGGTGATGATGGACGGCATTCCGGCAGAGGATGTGGGCGGGGCCTTCGACTTCGGGAATATCTCGACGACGGGGCTGCAGAGCGTGGAGGTCTATCGCGGGCCCGACAGCGTGGTGTACGGATCGGACGCTGCGGCTGGCGTGGTGAGCTTCGAGACGACGCGCGGATACACGGCGCGGCCGGTGCTGAACTACTCCGGCGATGCGGGGAACTTCGGGACGTATCGCAACGAGGTGACGGTGGGCGGAACGCGCCACAAGCTGGACTATTTTGGAGCGTTCTCGCGTTTCGACACTTCGAACGCGTTGAAGATGGACCAGTACCACGATGCGACGAGCGTTGCGAACCTTGGCTACAGCTTGACGGGTTCGACGCAGGCGCGGTTCACGGTGCGCAACAGCGTCTCTGCCACGGGGCTGCCAGGAGCGCTGGATTTCACGGGCATTTCGAACGACGGCAAGCAGAGCGACCAGGACCTGTACCTGGGAGGAACGCTGGAGAACCAGACCGTCAGCGGATGGCACAACCTGGTGCGCTACGCGGCAGCGCGCAAGCGGGAGCAGTCGAAGCAATGGTATGCAGCAGGCATCCCGATCCAGGTGACGCAGTTCGGCTATCCATCGACGAATTACTACGGGTTGCCGGTGACGATTCGCGGTGCGAACGGGTATACGGCCACGGGGCAGGCGGTGATGAACTTCGGCGGCAGCAGCTATCCGCTGGGCTACGACCAGGCCAACAACCGCGACCAGCTCCAGTACCAGAGCGACTACAAGTTCACGCAGCACCTGGCGGGGCTGCTCGGCTTTGTGTACGAGGATGAGCGCGGGGTGTTCAACTATCCGTCGTACGCGGAGCACGAGAGGCTGGAGCGCAGGAACTACGCCTACAATCTGGCGCTGAACGGGGACATTCGCAACCGCCTGTTCTTCTCGCTGGCGGGAGCGCTGGTGAAGAACCATCTGTTCGGCGTGGAGGCGACGCCGCGGCTGGGATTCGCGTGGTATCCGGTGCGTCCGGGTCATGGTGGGTTCCACGGAACCAAGCTGCGGTTCAACTTCTCCAGGGGCGTGCAGGAGCCGAACCTCGCGAGCCAGTTCGGCTCGCTGAATGTGCTGCTGAACCAGCAGGGCGATCAGGCGGATGTGCAGCAGTACCACATCGCCCCGATCGGAGCGGAGCTGTCGCGCAGCTACGACGGCGGCGTGGAGCAGAGCATCCTGAGCCAGAAGATGGTGGCGCGGGTGGGCTACTTCCACAACGAGTTCGGCAGGCAGATCGAGTTTGTGGACGCAGGAACGCTGGGAACGGATTTCGGCATCGCGCCGTCGATCATCACGGTGATCAACAACACCTATGGCGGTGCATATCTGAATTCGCTGGACTTCAGCGCGCAGGGAATCGAGACGGAGCTGGAGTGGCGCGTGATGCAGGGACTCTTTGTGCGCGGCGGCTACACCTATCTGGACGCGAAGGTGCAGAGGTCCTTCTCTGGCGACAACATCTTCCCATCGCAGAATCCGAATATACCGGGGGTGAACATCGGAGCGTCATCGCCGCTGGTGGGAGGAAGGCCTTTCCGCAGGCCGCCGCACACGGGATTTGCGGCGTTGGAGTACACGTATCGCACACTTTCTGCGGGCCTGAGCGGAGGATTCGCGAGCCGCAGCGACGACTCGACTTTCCTGTCTTCCTACTCCTCGCTGGCGGGCGATAATTCGCTGCTGCTGCCGAACCGCGACCTGGACTTCGGGTATGCCAAGCTGGACGCGAACCTGCTCTATCAGTTCAAGCCAAGGATCATCGTCTTCACGCAGTTGGACAACCTGCTGGGAGAGCAGCACATGGGGCCGATCGGATATCCTGCGCTGCCTTTTAATTTCCGTGCGGGGTTGAAGCTGCGGCTGGGCGGGGACTAGAGCAAACGCAGACGCTCCACCCTTTGCATAAGACTGCGAAAGGTGGGGCCCCGCAGAGGCTTAACACCGATCGGACAGGTCTGACAGATCAGAAGGAACAAGAGGAACAAGAGGAACAGAAGAAGCGGAAGAATGAACAGCCCCAGTTCGCAGCAGTCGCTCATGGGCGCTTGCAGGTGGGGCTATACCAGCCTCGGGGAAGGCCAGCCGCTGTTATGGGCTGGCCTTTTTCTGGTTGCAGCAGACTTTCTCAGAAGCAAGGATCTTGTATGCAGTGGTCATTGGCTAGGACGGGAGCTTGAAGAGAGGCAGGGATCAGAAGCTGTGCTGGGGGATGAACTCATGCGCCAGATTCAGCAGAAGATCGCCGGCGAGGTTGAAGCCGATGGTTTTTCCCAGGACCTGGCCGCTGGCGAGGTGGGGGACGTCCAATGCGGGGTAGTAGGCCTTGTCGGCGATGTAGGCTGCCAATCCGGTTCCGGCGAGCAGGCTGATATTGAGCGTCTTCCTGCCGGAGTCCTCTCTGGCCACTGCCAGGCTGGTGAAAGCGTGGCCCACGCGGCTGGCGAAGTTGCCGCCGCCGGTGGGGGTGTAGCGGCTGTCCTGCCGGAAGAGGACGGGGAAGAAGAAGCCGGTGAGGAAGCCCTGAGTTTCGCTCTCGGAGAAGCCTCCAACGGCGCGGCGCGAGGTGTAGCGCAGGTTTTCTTCTGTGGTGCGGCGCCAGGACTGGAGGGAGTTGCCATAGGCGATCAGGGTCTGGTCATAGGCCAGCTCCTGCGCTGTGGTGTTGATGGGTGGGGCATTGGGATAGTCGGGCTGGCTGGTGTACTGCGGCATTCCGGCCAGCAGGGCGGCGGAGATGAAGTGGCGGGGGCTGTAGGTGCTTCGCGCCCAGCCGACGGCCTTGCCTGCGAAGCTGAGCGGATAGTAGTAGGCCTCGGTGGACTGGCCATTCTGGGCGAACTGCTGCAGGTCGGACTTGATGGCCGAGCGGACCAGTTCGCGGCCCACGTTGGTTGCGATGTCGCCAGCAAGGCTGTATCCGGTGTACTTCCAGAGGAAATTGGTGGTCCTGAGCTGCGGAACGTTGAATTCGCTGGTGTAGAAGTGCTCGCCGATGGCGCCTGCAGCGAAGGTGGCTCCGATGTGCGCGTAGTTCGGGATCATGTGTCCGCCGGGAGTCCGCGTGACCAGAGGCGCGGCGAAGGCGTGGCTGATGCGGCTGCCGAAGTTCTGATGGAGGTCCGCGGGGAGGTAGCGGCCATCCTCGCGGAGAGCGAGGGGGAGAACGAGGTCGCCGAGGAAGTTCCGCGTCTCCTCGGTGGCCATGCCAACGGCGGCGCGGCGGCCGCGATAGCGCAGCTCCACCTCGCTGCCGCGACGCCAGTTGTCCATGCCATCGCCGTAGTTGCTCATGGAGTTCTCGTAGGCGGGGCCGGTGGTGCTGTTGAGCACCGAGGGCGGTATTGGCTGCGATGGAGCGACGGGAAGGTTTGGGGTTCCGGCGATGAGCCCCGCATCGATGAAGTTGCGAAACGAGACCAACTCCTTCACATAGTTTCCGAGCGTCTGGCCGAAGGTTGGGCCTTTCGATCCGTGGCTTGCGGGAACCGGCGCCACTGCCGCAGCTCTGCTTGCGGGGACGGCCGACGCGGGGTCGCTGCGGTTTGCGTCGGAGCTGTTTGTCGAGGAGGAGTTGTTGGCGGTGGAGGATGCGGAGGCGGATGTGGAAGAGGCGGTATCCGCAGAGGGCTGCGAGTTGGAGATGTTGTGCGACGCCATCACCGATCCCTGCCGATCCAGCGTTGGAACGGGCTGGATCGTCTGTGCAGACAGGCTGGCCGCGCACAGGAGAGCGACGGGGCCAAGGAGGGTGGTCAAGGTGGCGGTGGATGGACGGTAGCTCATGAAAAAATCCCCAAATGGCTGCAAGAAAACGGTTGGTGGTGGTTTGGCGATGGTTGGCCGGAGCAGAGGTGTCCAGTCACCTGCGGTGCGCAGGCGCTTGCTATCTGATTAAGCCCAGAGAGGTGGACAACGCCACGAGGTACACAGGAAAAGCGTGACGGA
>JAJZHR010000212.1 GCA_021810815.1 Acidobacteriota bacterium
CTTGTTCTGGGAGCTGGCGGTGTTGGCGAGGCCGGGCTCGATGTTGGTGAGGCCGCCGCCGCTCTCGATGTGGTCGATTTCGGCGGGGCCGATGCGGGGATGGCTGCGGACGCTGTGGATGACGCGATTCCACGCGTAGGCGAGAACGAAGCCGAGGCAGCCGAGGAACCAGAAGCCGGATTTCCACCCGGCGATGTGCGTGAGCCAGCCGATGACGGGAGCGAAGAGGACGAGAGCGAAATATTGCGAGGAGTTGAAGATGGCGGAGGCGCGGCCGCGCTCCGCGGTGGGGAACCAGGAGGCGACGATGCGGCCGTTGCCGGGGAAGACTGGGGATTGCACGAGGCCGGAGAGAAGACGCAGGCCAAAGATGACGGTGAAGGCGGCGGCGGCAGGAAGGAAGCCCGCAAAGCCGACCAGAAGGGCGCAGACGGACCAGGCGATGATGCTGAGGCCGTAGATGCGCTTGGAGCCGAAGCGGTCCAGCAGGCCGCCTGCGGGAAGCTGGCCGAGGACGTAGGCCCAACTGAAGCCGGAGAAGAGGTATCCCATCTTCAGCGCGTTGAGGTGCAGGGCGTGGGAGATGGAGACGCCTGCGATGGCAAGGACGACGCGGTCTCCGTAGCTGAAGGCGCTGGCGGCGAAGAGCATGAAGACGATGAGATAGCGCACGCGGGTTCGGCTGGGAGCTGGCATCTATTTGCGGCGTCCTCGTCCGGTGCGGCTTTGCGGGTAGCTCAGGGGCGGCCTCCAGATTGGCTGCGGTGTTCTGCGGAGCCTGAGGATGGCCTCCGCTGTGCGCAGTCAGGATAGCAGTTGGGATGGGGGCGCGTGGAGGGGCTATGATCTCTCCGACGCGACCTGATGCGGCCCCACTTTGCGAGCGTGCTGCGGGAAGCATCTTATGCGAGGCAGGCGATCTGATGGCGACTCCTACTCCGATATGCGCGGGCCAGACGAGCGATGCTGTTGGCAGGGCGAACCGCAGGCATGTTCAGGTGCGCGGGATTGTGCAGGGGGTTGGGTTCCGGCCGTTCGTGCACGGGCTTGCGCACAGGCTGGGGCTTGCAGGGTACGTCTTCAATTCATCGGCCGGCGTGACCATCGAGATCGAAGGCGGGGAAGCGGCGATCAGCGAGTTTCTGCGGGCGCTGGAGGCGGATGCTCCTGAGCTTGCGGAGATCGCGGAGATCAGCGTGCGCGAGGTGGAGGCGCGGGGAGATGGGGAGTTCCTGATTCTTGACAGCCGACAGGAGGATGGGGAGTTCGTGCTGGTGTCTCCGGATGCAGGCACGTGCGCGATGTGCTGGAGCGACTTTGGCGACCGGGCGAATCGGCGCTATGGATATGCGTTCACCAACTGCACGCACTGCGGGCCGCGCTACACGATTCTGCAGGACATACCCTACGACCGGGCGACAACGACCATGGCGCGGTTCAGGATGTGCGCTGCCTGCCAGGCGGAGTATGAGGACCCGGCGGACAGGAGGTTTCATGCCCAGCCGAATGCGTGCGCCGCCTGCGGGCCGGGCTTGTGCCTGGTGGAGAGGGGGGCGTTGGTTGCGGATTGCGACTTTTCGGAGAGAGAGCCGGGGGGTGTTGTGCGGCGGGCGAGGGAGCTGCTGCGCGAGGGGAGGATTCTGGCGGTGAAGGGGCTGGGCGGCTTTCTGCTGGCTTGCGACGCGCGGAACGATGCTGCGGTGGCGGAGCTGCGGAGGCGGAAGCGGCGGCCGCACAAGCCGTTCGCGCTGATGGCTCGGGATGTGGCTGCGGCGCGGGCTCTGTGCGAGGTGTCGGAGGCGGACGAAGCTGCGCTGATGCATCTGCGGCGGCCGATTGTGGTGTTGCCGAAGCGGGCGGGGGCGGAGCTGTCGGAGGGAATCGCGCCCGGCGGCGATACGGTGGGCGTGATGCTGCCGTACACGCCGCTGCACTATCTGCTGTTTGGCGACTCGCCGGAGACGGAGGCGGAGTTCGGCGCTCTGGTGATGACGAGCGGCAATCTGAGCGAGGAGCCGATTGTGGTTTCGAACGCGGAGGCGCTTGCGCAACTGGACGGCGTTGCGGACTGGTTTCTGCTGCACAATCGCGACATTGCGATGCGCGTGGACGACTCCGTGGTGCGGACGTTCGAGGGACAGGAGCGGGTGCTGCGGCGGTCGCGCGGATTCGCTCCCCAGGCGATTGAGCTGGCGGAGCCGATGGAGGAGGTGCTGGCGTTCGGGGCGGAGCTGAAGAATACTTTCTGCCTGACGAAGGACAGGTTCGCGATCCTGAGCCAGCACATTGGCGACCTGGAGAACTACGAGACGATGCTCTTTTTCGAGGAGACGCTGGAGAAGATGCAGCACATGTTCCGGGTGGAGCCGCGCGTGGCTGTGCACGATCTGCATCCGGGGTACATGAGCACGCGCATGGCGCTGGCGTCGATCATTGAGCGCAAGGTGGGCGTGCAGCACCATCACGCGCATATTGCGAGCTGCATGGCGGAGAACCATCTGCGCGGCAAGGTGATTGGCGTGGCCATGGACGGCACGGGATATGGAACGGACGGGCGCATCTGGGGAGGCGAATTCCTGGTGGCGGATTTCGCAGGGTTCGAGCGGAGGGCGCACCTGCGCAACGTGCTGCTGCCGGGCGGAGACGCTGCGGTGCGGCAGCCCTGGCGCATGGGGCTGAGCTACCTGAGGGACACGTTTGGAGGGCAGATGCCGGCGGGCCTGGGCGGTTTCGAGGGCTGCTTCGAAGGCCGCTCTGGAAGCCACAACGGAAGCAGTTCGGGAAGCCGTTTCGGAAGCCGCTTTGAGGGCTGCTTCGAGGGCGTGGCGGAGGCGCAGTTGCGGCTGGTGGACGCGATGCTGGAGCGGCGGGTGCAGACGGTGGAGACATCCTCGTGCGGGCGGCTCTTCGATGCGGTGGCGGCGCTGCTGGGAGTGGCTTCGGAGGTGACGTTCGAGGGGCAGGCGGCCATTGCGCTGGAGGCGATTGCGGAGGAGGGAGTCGAGGGGAGATATGACTTCGGGATCGCGGAGGCGGAGCCGATGGTGCTGGACTTCAGGCCGGTGATCGCCGGGATCGTGAGCGATGTTGGCGCGGGGAGGCGGGCGGGAGAGATTTCAGCACGGTTTCACAATACTTTAAGCGCAGCCATCGCGGAGGTCTGCGCCCGCATCCATATCAGCGACGGCCTGGACCGGGTGTGCCTGAGCGGAGGGACGTTTCAGAACCATGCTCTGCTGAGGCGGGTTGCGCCGGAGTTGCGGGGGCGGGGATTTGGAGTATTCTTACACGCCAAGGTGCCTGCGAACGATGGCGGCATCTCACTGGGGCAGGCCGTGATCGCGAACGAACTGCTTCGCTCTTGAGCGCACAGGAGGGAGACGCGCATGTGTCTGGCGATACCCGGCAAGGTGGTGGAGGCCTTTGACCAGCGCGGCCTGCGCATGGCCAGGGTCCAGTTTGGCGGCATCACGCGCGAGGCCTGCCTGGAGTATGTTCCGGAGACGCAGGTGGGCGACTACGTTCTGGTCCACGTGGGATTCGCCATCAGCCGCGTGGATGAAGCGGAGGCAGAGCGAACCTACGAGGCGCTGCGCGAGCTGGATCAACTGACCGAGCTGGAATCGCCGGTGGTGGAGGAGATCGAGCCTGTTGCGACCGAGCTTGTTGCGACCGGCACCGGCGCGAGCCATCCGGTTGAGAGCAGCACCGGCGAGAGCGATATCGTTGCGAGCGACATCGTTGCGAGCGACACCGGCGGGGTGGGCGATGAAGTACATCGATGAATATCGCGATGGGCCGATTGCTGCGGGGATTGTGGCTGAGATACGCCGCGTTCAAACGCGGCCATGGGTGCTGATGGAGGTGTGCGGCGGACAGACGCACTCCATTGTGAAGCATGGGATCGACCATCTTCTGCCGGAGGGGATTGAGCTGGTGCATGGGCCGGGATGCCCGGTGTGCGTGACTCCGCTGGAGATGATCGACAAGGCGCACGCGATTGCGCGACGGCCGGATGTGATTTTCTGCTCGTTCGGCGACATGCTGCGAGTTCCCGGGTCGGACGGCGACCTGTTCACCATCAAGTCGCTCGGCGGCGATGTGCGGGTGGTGTACTCGCCTATGGATTGCCTGAAGATCGCGCGCGGCAATCCGGAGAAGCAGGTGGTGTTCTTCGCCATCGGATTTGAAACAACCGCGCCTGCCAATGCGATGCTGGTGTGGAGAGCGCAGCAGGAGGGCATCGGGAATTTGTCGGTGCTGGTGTCGCATGTGCTGGTGCCGCCTGCGATCGCTGCCATCCTGGGATCTTCGCAGAATCGCGTGCAGGGATTCCTGGGGCCGGGGCACGTTTGCGCCGTGATGGGGTACAGCGAATACGAGCCACTGAGCGAGCGCTTCAAGGTGCCGATTGTGATCACCGGCTTCGAGCCGCTGGACATTCTGCATGGTGTGCTGATGACGGTTCGTCAACTGGAGGAAGGGCGCGCTGCGGTGGAGAACGAGTATTCGCGCATCCTGGACAGGGCAGGGAACAAGCCGGCGCAGAAGCTGGTGGCGAGCGTGTTCGAAGTCGCGGACCGCAAGTGGCGCGGGATCGGCATGATTCCACAGAGCGGCTACAGGCTGCGCGGGGAGTTTCGCGAGCACGACGCGGAGAAGATTTTCGATGTGAGGGAAATCGACACCAGGGAGCCGGAGTCATGCATCAGCGGGCAGATTCTGCGCGGCATCAGGAAGCCGCACGACTGCGCCGCGTTCGGGACGCTTTGCACGCCGCAGAGGCCGCTGGGGGCGACCATGGTTTCGGCAGAGGGGGCATGCGCGGCGTATTACGCGTATGGGCGGCACCTGGAAAAGCATAAGGCGGTGGCAGAGCTTATACCTTCGACCGCTTTGACGGGGGCGGCATGACAGGCGGAAGCCACATGGCAGGGGCGGCTGATAATTGCTTTACTGTTCCCACCTACAGCACGCACTGCATTCAGGAGTCGCACGTGACGCTGCTGCATATTCTGTGGGATCTGATCCACGTCGCGATGGGCGCAGAGGACGTGATTTGATGAGCAGAATGGAGTCAAGCGAGATCGCGGAGAAGCAAGTCACGGCAACTGAGGCAGGCGAGCCTGTGTCCGTACTCTTCGGTTCCTGCCCGATTCCTGTGTTTGAGCACAAGCAGATCGTGCTGGGCCATGGAAGCGGCGGCAAGCTTACTTCGGAGTTGATTGATACGATTTTTCTTCCTGCGTTCGGGAATCCGATTCTGGACAAGATGGACGATCAGGCTGTGCTGCGCATCAACGGAACGCGGCTGGCGTTCACGACGGACTCGTTT
>JAJZHR010000213.1 GCA_021810815.1 Acidobacteriota bacterium
CCCGCTGACGTACTACCTGGTCACGGTGCATGCTCGCTTCCGCCATCCGCTGGAGCCGTTGATCTGCATCTTCGCCGTGTACCTGTTCCAGTCCGCCGAGCTCCGGATGCCCCGCTGGCTCAGCCCGGCTCGTAGTCGATAGCTTTGAAGCGGGCTTCACGGAGTCTCGCGCTGCTTGTCACGCTGGCCGTATCGCTGCAACAATCCCCACATGCGTCTCTTCGGTAAGAAACCCAAGCAGGAACACAAGATCATGCTGCAGGCCGAGCGCGCACAGGGCGCTTTGCTTCCCGAGTACCACCGTCCCACGCCGGAGTGCCCCAATCCCCGGCTGTGGAGCATGTACGACTCCATGACGGCTGAGGCCGAGGTGCTCGAGTTTCTGCTCTGCCTGGTCACCACGCTCAAGCCGGCGCTGATCGTCGAGACGGGGTCGTTCCTCGGCATCAGCACCCTCTGGATGGCGCAGGGGCTGAAGCGCAACGGCTTCGGCAGGATCATCAGCTGCGAGTACGACCCCATCGTCTTTGCCAAGGCGCAGGAGAAGATTGCCGCCTCCGGCCTGCAGGAGTGGATCGAGCTGCGCAACGAGTCCAGCCTGGAGATGGCGGTGGAGGGGCGCATCGACCTGCTTTTCAGCGACAGCGATATGCCGATCCGCAGGCAGGAGGTCACGCGCTTTCTTCCCCAGATCAATCCTCATGGTGTCATCCTGATGCACGATGCCAGCTCCCACCTGAAGACGGTTCGCGAGGCCGCCCTGGCGATGGAACAGGATGGCTTGCTGTCGGTAGTGCTGCTGCCCACGCCACGCGGCCTGGTGCTGGCGCAGAAGCGCGAGGGAAGAGCCTGAAGCGGTGCTGGAGCTGGTTCAAAATGGCAAGGTTTGACCGGCGGCGCAAAGAACGATAAACTTTGTAAGTTCGGCAAGTCCTGCAACAGACGCTCCCGCAAGAAGAGCGTGCCAGCAGACTTTGACGGCCTACAGGGCGCTACAAGTCGCGGCAGGCGAGTGAGCGGAGCAGCGTCCGCCCTGAAAATTTCAAGAGGAATAACGGCGTTGGAAACGTGCCATGCGGCAGGTTTTCGCAAAAGCGTGAAGCGCGCCCGAGGGAATGTCTTATGTACGCAGTGATCCGCACCGGCGGCAAACAGTACCGCGTCGCTCCTGGCGACGTTCTCAGGATTGAGAAGTCCGCCAACGACGACGGCAAGATCGAGTTCAGCGAAATCCTCGCTGTCTCCAGTGGAGAAGGCAACTTCGAGCAGGAGCTTTCCGGCGCGAAGGTGCTGGCATCCGTAGTCAGCGAGGGCCGCGGCGAGAAGATCCTTGTCTTCCACTACAAGCGGAAGAAGCAGTACAAAAAGATGCAGGGGCACCGCCAGTCCTACACCCAGGTGCGCATCAACGAGATCCAGGTGAATGGACGCAGCTTCACAGCTGCTTCCTGATTCTGCTTCCTGCTGCATCCTGATGGGGCCATCGTCGAGTGGCCGATTGGGCAATCTATTTTTGTTGCAAATGATTCCGGCGCTTCGCGGCGTCGATGAGGAGCAAGTGCGATGGCACATAAAAAAGGTCTAGGCAGTTCCAAGAACGGTCGCGATTCCAACGCGCAACGGCTTGGTGTGAAGGTTTTTGGCGGTCAAACGATCAATGGCGGCGGCATCATCGTCCGTCAGCGCGGAACCCCGCTGAAGCCGGGCCTCAATGTCGGTCGCGGCAAGGATGACACCCTCTTCGCCAAGGTCTCCGGCATCGTTCGCTTTGTGAACAAGGGACAGGGCGGTCGCTTTGTCGCTGTCGATGTCCCGGTTGCGGCTGAAGCTCCCACCGCGCAGTAAGCACTTGCCTGGTTCCAGGCCTAGCGGAAGAGCGCTCTGCCGGCAAAGCAGAAGTTTCTGCGGCCCCGGGCGATCACGCTAACGCAAGCAATCCTCTCCATGCAAAGCCTCTCCCTCGCGGAGGGGCTTCGTGTTTTGAGGTGGAATCTCCCTTGGAACCAGTCTTGCGCTGTGAGCGCAGCCAAGAGGCAAGAAGCGATGTGCCGTGCCTCGCGCTGCTACTCTGGGCCATCAGCAAGATGCTGCTAGGAGGCTGGAACGGCCGTTGGCGAGTCGTAATCGTCGGCGGTGATGACGGTGGCTGCCGGCTTGTTGAGCACTTGCTCGTCCAGGATGATGAACGTGCGGGCCGACCCTGCCGAGTAGTTCACGACGTTTCCCGTGTAGAGCGCAGTCGTTGTTCCGGAGGCCAGGATCGCCACGGCGTAGTCCCCGACCGGGAGGGTCAAGTATCCGTTCACCGTTGAGAAGGTTATGCCGGTGATGAAGGGGTTCACATCGGCCAGTTTCGCTCCCTTTGGAACCAGGTAAACATCCACGGCCCCAATCTGCGTCGCTTCGTCGATAAAGCGGAACGAGACTTCGCCGGTTGGCGCGGCCGAGCTCTGGTCCGTGAGGACAATCTCCTGCAGGCTGGCGGCGACATTGGAGATGAGCACTGTGTATTGCTGGGCTGCGCCGATGCGCGCCGTGGAGCTGACCAGTTGCGTCCTGGTATTGGAAGTGTCCGCGCTGATGCTGTAGGTTCCTGGCACAACGGGGACATACGAGGTGATGGTGCCGAAGCCCAGGTTGTAGGCGATGGCGCTGGTGCCTTGGTAGATATCGAGCCCCGGAGCATTGGGAGACGCGTCGATGATGCGTATCTGCGAAAGGCTGGGGCTGCCGGTGATGCTCTGGCACCCGGGCAGAAGGCAGCTGAGGGCGGCAAGCGAGAAGGCTGCGGCCAGCTTCCGTGGCAGGCGAAGGAGGTTCGCGCGCGGAGACTTCCGGCGCAGCGGCCTGGCCTGCGAACACGTCCGACGCATCGAATTGTCTGCCAACCGAGGTTGCATGAACCCGCTTATCCGCTTCCAATACCAACAGCTTGTGATTGCTTAAGCATCATACTAACGAATTCCGGCAGACGGGCTAGCGAATTGCAGCAGGCGAGTCTGCAAAAAGGCGATGCGGCTCATTCCTGATCCACAGTCCGGCGCGGAACTTCGCCGCAAAAGGCGTTGCGGCCCATTTTTTGCGCGGCCTCGCTTCGCCTGCCTGCACCTGATTTTTCTCGCCGGTGCAAGTTGCGGGAGAGGCTTCGCTCGCTCGGCGCAGCCCACAAGCCCCTCCTACGCGATGCAGTCCACGGAGAACCTCCAGTCCGCGGGGCAACTCCCCTCCACGGAGCAGGTCGGCAAGCCGAGCGTTGCCGCGCCTCCCCGCGTACAAGCGATTCCGAACGGCGAGGCTGCCTCCCCTCCGGTGAAGGGTCGCAAGGGGGCCTACAGTTTTGAAGTGGGCAGCGGAGACTGGCAGGACACGGGGGTTCCTCTGATGCAGGGCGACCATATCAGCTTCACTGCGGAGGGAGCCGTGACGCTGAACACGCCCAACCGCAATGGTGGCCCGCAAACTCAGGATGTGGATCCCCCCGGCGTCTCCAAGCGGTGGATGGACCTGCTGCGCCAGTTTCCTTTGAATGCCGCCAACACGGGTGCTTTGATCGGCCGCATCGGCGACAGCAGCGCCGGCGTACCTTTTCTCATTGGCGCCGCAAGCACTTTGACCGCAGCCACAGCGGGCCATCTCTTTCTGCGTATCAACCTGAGCCCTGACCTCACGGCTACCGGCAGCTACAAGGTGAAGATGAAGTTCACGCAGGAAGCGAAGCCATCGGCGACGGCAAGCGCATCCGCACCCGCCGTCGGCATTTCCAGGGAGGTTTCGCCCGCCACCTTTGCCAGTATTCCCCGCCGCGTCAGCGACCAGCAGGGGAATCAGGGAGACATGGTTAATTTCGCTCTGGTGGGGACGCAGGAGCAGGTGCTCTCCGCCTTTGCGCAGGCGGGCTACCAGCAGACCGACAAAACCGTGCAGGACGCTGTCCTCCACGGCCTGATGGACACGCTCGCACACAAGGACTACGTGGACATGCCGATGAGCACGCTCTACCTCTTCGGCCGTCCGCAGGACTATGCCCTCGCGCGCGGCGATCCCCTGCGCGTGGCCGCCATCCGCCATCATCTGCGCGTGTGGAAGAGCGGCCAGACCATCGACGGCAAGCCGCTCTGGGTGGGCTCATCCACCCACGACAATGGCTTTGAGAAAGATCAGCGCAATGGCGACGTGACCCATCACATCGACCCGAATGTGGACCAGGAGCGCGACTTCATCCTGCAAAGCTTTCAGGCCGCCGGCGTCGTCTCCAGCGCCGCCTACGTTCTGCCGGACGATCCCTTCCTGGAAGGGAAAACAGCAACGGGAGGCAGCTTCCACTCGGATGGGCGGGTTCTTGTCATGGAGTTGAGGTGATGGAGTCAAGGTGAATCATCCCCTGGCCATGTAGACGAAGCGCAGAGCGAACAGGATCGCGAGCAGGTAGAGCATCCAGTTCTCGCGTTTGAAGCGGCCGCTGAGCACCTGTAGCAGGGCGAAGGAGGTGATCCCGAAGCTCAGGCCGTTGGCGATGGAATACGTCAGCGGAATGATGATCAGCGTGAGGAAGGCGGGGATTGCGACGAGGGGGTCGTCCCACGCGATTTCGCCGATGGTGGAGAGCATCAGGCCGCCGACGATGATCAGCGCAGGCGCCGTGGCCGCAAGCGGAACCGCACCCACCAGAGGCGCGACAAACAGGGCGATCAGGAAGAGCAAGCCGGTGACAATGGCGGTCACGCCGCTGCGTCCGCCTGCTGCCACGCCAGCGCTCGATTCGATGTAGCTGCATACCGTGCTGGTTCCGGCCATGGAGCCGGCGATGGTTGCGGTGGCGTCCGCGAACAAGACCTTGTCCAGCCGCGGAATGCGGTGCGACTCGTCCATCAGCCCCGCCTTCTTGGTGACGGCGAGCAGCGTTCCGATGTTGTCGAACAGATCGACGAACAGGAAAACAAAGATGATCTCGAAGGCTCCGACGTGCAGCACTCCACGAATGTCGAGCTTGAATGCGGTCGCGGTGATGTCGGCGAGGCGATAGCTCTGTGGCTGCCAGCGCACCAGGTGGAAGAGCCATCCAACTGCGGTGGTGCCGAGAATTCCCAGCAGCATCGCTGCGCGCACGCGGAACACCTGCAGGATGGCAATCAGCAGCATGCCGAAGATGGCAAGCATGGTCATGGGGTCGCGCAGATTGCCCAGTCCCACCAGGGTCGCCGCGTTCGGGGCGATGATGCCTGCGTTGCGCAGGCCGATGAAGGCGATGAAGAGGCCAACGCCGCCAGCGACCGCTGCATGCAGTTCATGCGGAATGGCGCTCACTAGCCTCTGCCGGATGCCGCCCAGC
>JAJZHR010000214.1 GCA_021810815.1 Acidobacteriota bacterium
TTTGTACGGCCCGCTCGGCGCAGGAAGGCATCGCCTGCGCAATCGTATGCTGCCGCTCTTGCTCTTCGGACTTCTGACAGGGGCGCTGTTGCTGCAAGGCTGCACCGGAAAACTGCCGGGAACGACTCCGCCAGGCTCCTACACCGTAACCGTGGCGGCAACGGACGCCAGCGGCCAGACCACCCTGGTCCACACGACCGACATCAAGCTCGCGATCACCAAATGAGCGCCAGCGTCTCTCCGTGGCCGCTAGTGGATGGTCTTCATCTTGCGGGACATGTAGTCCATCAGCAGGTAGTTGCCCAGGTTCTCCGGGGTGGTGAAGTAGGCCTTGCCTCGGCACATGGCGGTGACGCGCTGGACGAACTGGACGAGGCCGAAGTCGGACGCGAGCATGAAGGTGTTGATCATGATGCCGGAGCGTTTGCAGCGGGAAACCTCCTCCAGCGTTTCGGAGACGACGAGCGGGTCGAGGCCGAAGGCGTTTTTGTAGATGCGGCCGTCGGGCAGGGTGAGGGCGGAGGGTTTGCCGTCGGTGATCATCACGATCTGCTTCATGTCCTTGCGCTGGCGGTCGAGAATGCGGTGGGCGACGCGCAGCCCCTCGCGGGTGTTGGTGTAGTGCGGGCCGACCTTGACGCGGGGCAGCTGCGAGATGGGCAGCTCCTCGGCGGAGTCGTGGAAGAGCACCAGGGAGAGCGAGTCGCCGGGGTACTGGGTGCGGATGAGGTGGGAGAGGGCCATGGCGACGCGCTTGGCCGGGGTGAAGCGGTCCTCGCCGTAGAGGATCATGGAGTGCGAGCAGTCGAGCATGACCACGGTGGCGCAGGAGGACTGGTACTCGCACTGGTGGACGTGCAGGTCGCTCTGCTCCATGTTCAGCGGCAGGCCGATGCCCTCGCGCTGAATGGCAGAGGCGAGCGTGGCGGTGACGTCGAGGTTGAGCACGTCGCCGAATTCGTAGGGGCGGGAGGCTCCGCTGGCCTCGATGCCGGTGGAGTTGTCGCGCGTATTGTGGCGGCCAAAGCTGGCTTTGCCGAGCGATCCGAGCAGGTCGCGCAGCGTCTTGTAGCCGAGGAAGTCCATGGACTTGTCGGTGACTTCGAAGCGGGCCTCGGTCTGCGGCCCATCCTGGGCCTGTCCTGAGCCGGGCTGCTGGCTGGTGGAGATGTAGTTCTCCTGCTCCATTCGCTCCATGATCTGGTCGATGAGCTGGTCCAGCGAGCCATCGGCGGCCATTTCATCCACCTTCTGCTGCACCATTTCGTCCAGCACGTTGCCGCGCTCCAGCACCTGGCGCAGCGCTTCGCGCAGATTGTCCATCGACTGGTCGCCGTCCAGCTCCTGAAACTGCGACAGAGGGGAGCGGAAGCCGGAGTCGAGCAGATAGTCCGAAAGAGCTTCCATCAGATCTTCGAGCCCAAGCTCGGAGGCGAGGTCGCCGGTGAATTTGGTGTAGCGAACGCGCTTCATAGGTCCTCGCCGCGGGGTGGCCTTGCAGGGGACGCGCTCTTTCCACCCGCCTGCGGATGTTGCCGCCGATGCCATTGACCGTGCTCCATCGGCTATGGCTGGCCTTCGCTTGAGGTTAGCATGGCGCGAAAAGCCCCGCCTCTCGAAGGCGAGAGGCGGGGCTTTCAGTGTTGTGCATAAGATGTTGATTCAGCGAGATATGCAGGCTGGCTAGTGTTGCAGCATCGCGGCAGGCGCGTTCGGGTGCGTCTGGTTCATGCGATGGACGAAGTGGTAGGGCGGCCACGGGCCAGAGAGCTGCAGGCGACACTCCTTCATGGACTGCTGGCAGGAGGAGTACTTGTTCTGGTAGCGCTCGACTGTCTTGTGGTCGATCAGGTGTGCGATGTCCAGCAGCATCTTGCCGGCGTCGGTGCGTTTGCAGCTCACCTCCTCGTCCAGGGGAGAGAACATGCGGTGCATCTGGACGGAGAGCGCGCGCGCCTTGGTCTGGCGTTCGCGCTGGCGGCCAGCGCTCTCGCGCAGGCTGCTGAGGTACTCCTTGCCGACGTGGCCGGTCAGGACGGGGTTGGCATTGCCAGGGCAGGTATCGTCGATGAGCACCTTCAGGTGCATCTCCGCCTTGCCGCGCAGACGTTCGACATTGGCCAGGAAGTGGCGCTGATTGGAGCGGACGGAGCGGCGCAGGGCGTCATCGTCCTGGAAGGTGGTGTTGAAGCGGAAAGGAAGAACGGTGGAGAGCTTGAAGCAGTCCGAAATGACGCGGGCGTGGTCGCGGGCGGCCTGCTGATCCATTTTGTCGGGGGTGTTGTCCTCGGGCCGATGCTCGGAGACGATGACGGCGAGGTCGCTGGCGGGAAAGAGGAAGATCTGGTTGCCCAGGATTCCGGACGTGTTCTGCAAGGGGACTGGTCGGCGGTGGTGAGCTAGCTCAGGAAAAGCCTGTTTCTCTGCAATGCAATAGGCATACCAAGGCATAGTAATTCACTCCTCGCGCTGAAGGTCTGTCGCCCTCAGGTCGATGGGTTGTGCTATTTGGTTGAGAAGACTTTACGTTCAACTGGCCCTACCTAGTCCTGGCGCGCCTGCGGAGGCCGACTGCACCGAACACGAAACGCATAGTATGCCTATTGACAAACAGTTGGCAATAGGGAAATTTCAGAAACGTTGTTTTCAGGAAACCCAGGCCCTTCACGGAAGGCACTTCGCGAAGGGCCTGGCGCTGTTGATCGCCCGGCTGAACGGAAGACCGCGCGGCTGAGGATTCCGGCTTATGCCCTATAAGCCGAATGACTTGGACTCGGCGGAGCTTGGCTGCGATGCTGACAGACATGAGCAAGAATCTCTTCTTCATCGGCATTATCCTGGCCGCCACCGGCATCTTTTCTCCCGCGCTGGCCCTGCTTGCAGGAATTCTCTACGGCATGACGACGGTGCATCACTTCCATGTGGAGAGCCGCAACCTTTCCAAGTTCCTGCTGCAGGCGGCCGTCGTCTGCCTGGGTTTTGGAATGCAGTTGCAGGAGGTGGTGAAGGTGGGCCGTTCCGGGTTCCTGTACACCGCCATCGGCATCGCGTTCGCTCTTCTGCTGGGCACTCTTCTGGGCAAGGTGCTCAGGATCGGCGGAACCCAGTCCTTCCTGATCTCAGCGGGGACGGCCATCTGCGGAGGCAGCGCCATCGCCGCCCTTGGTCCCGTGCTGAACGCCGACGAGGAGGCGATGACCGTCTCTCTGGGAACGATCTTCGTGCTCAATTCGGTTGCCCTGCTGCTGTTTCCCGCCGTTGGCCACGCTCTCAATCTCTCGCAGACGCAGTTCGGCCTGTGGGCTGCGCTGGCCATCCATGACACCAGTTCTGTTGTGGGAGCGGCGGCAAAATACGGCTCGACCGCGCTTGCCATTGGGACCACGGTGAAGCTGGCACGCGCCTTGTGGATCATTCCCGTGGCGCTGGCAACAGCGGTCTTTACCCGCAGCCGGGCCAGAGTCCAATGGCCGTGGTTCATCCTCTTCTTCTGCCTCGCGGCGGTGCTGAACACCTATGTTCCGCTGTTCGCTCCGGTCTATCCGGTGCTGAACCGGCTTGGGAAGGCCGGACTGACGGTGACACTGTTCCTCATCGGAACCGGCATCAATCGGCAGACGTTGCGCAACGTGGGTGTGCGTCCCATGTTGCAGGGAGTTCTGCTGTGGGCGGTGGTGGCAAGCGTGTCCCTGTGGGCGATCCGGTCTGGATGGATCCACCTATAGGCGGAGTCCTAGGAGGAGTGGCGAAGCTTGACGCAAAATGCGTCATCCAAGACGGGCTCAACACAGGAGGGCGAAGCTTTAGCACAGATGGAAGCAGATGGAAGGATTTGGAACGGGATGGCCTTGAGACCTGCCGGGCCGAGTGTTCGGAATGCGTTGAGAGGAAGCGCTATCGGGTTGCGGAGCGCAGCAGAAGGAAGACGATCAATGCCAGCAGCAGCAGGGTTGCGATGGAGACGGTGCGCAGCCAGACCTGCAAGGCGGAGGTCCGCGCTTCGATCAGGGTCAGCGTCTCCTCTGATCTTGCGGTGGCCTGGCTCAGGAGCTTGATCTCGCCTTGGAGGGTCGCGATCTGAGCGCTGTGCTCAGCGAGCTGGCGAAGAGCGAGCTGCTGCGCTTCGGCAAGCGAGTCGGCGCTCTGGCGCAGTTGGGCCGCTTGGTGCGCCACGAACTGCTCGCGGTCGGGGCTTTGCCGGGACAGCATGCGCTCCAGCATGGGAACCAGGCGCGAGAGATGGGGCAGAAGTTCGCCTAACTGCATCAGGAGAGCCCACATTGTTTCGCGTACTCCTTTTTATGGAGATCCGGCTGGTGCCGGATCTCCTTGGCTTCGATTCAGGTCTCTTCGACTCAGACTCGGTTGAGCAATTCGCGCTGCGCAGCCAGCAACTGTTCGATGCCGAGCGTTGCGAGATCGATCATCTGCCCCATGGCGGCGCGGGAAAAAGGTTCGCGCTCGGCCGTGGCCTGTACTTCGACCAGACCACCGTCCGCGGTCATCACCACGTTCATATCCACCTCGGCGCGAGAGTCCTCCTCGTAGGCCAGATCCAGCAGCACCTGCCCGTCCACAACGCCGACGCTGGTGGCGGCTACCATCTGCATCAGAGGCGAAGCCTTCAGCGTGCCCGCTGCGACCAGCTTTTCGAGCGCCAGGGCGAGAGCGGCGCAGGCTCCGGTGATGGCTGCGGTGCGCGTTCCGCCATCGGCCTGCAGCACGTCGCAGTCCAGGATGATGGTGCGCTCGCCGAGGGCTTTCATGTCCACAACGGAGCGCAGCGAGCGCCCGATAAGTCGTTGAATCTCATGGGTGCGGCCGCCGACCTTGCCCTTTTCGGATTCGCGCGCGGTGCGCGTCAGGGTCGCGCGCGGCAGCATGCCATACTCCGCTGTGACCCAGCCTCGGCCGGAGTTGCGCATCCACCCGGGGACTCCGGTTTCAATGGTGGCGTTGCAGAGCACCCGCGTGTGGCCGACCTCGATCAGCACCGATCCTTCGGGGGTGGAGACGTAGCCGGGGGTGAGGCGGAGTGGGCGCATCGCGTTGAAAGGACGGGAGTCGGAGCGGAAAAAGCCAGCGGGGGACGCGGTGTGGGGGGTGGAAGACATAGCCACCATTCTAGGCTACGCGCTGGTCCGTGCGACGCTGCGACCGCGTCTGGAGGCGGTTTTTGACCGGCTGGGGACCGGTTCCAGCCACGGTGGAAGCACGGTGAACGTGCGGTGAAAGCACGGTGAATGAGCGGCGCTGGGAAATATGGGGCCAGTCTGGGAATCGTCTTTCAGGGGCGGCCGGGCCGGTGCCGTTTTGGGAACCCAGCCC
>JAJZHR010000215.1 GCA_021810815.1 Acidobacteriota bacterium
AGACCCAGGTGACGGGATTCTTTGGCCAGCCGCTGGCCGGTGGCGGCGGCAGCAACCTTGGCAGTGCTGCTGGAATGGCCTCCAGCACATCGGGGATGGGAACAGGAATGGGCGGGCCGACTTCTGCGTTTGGAGGAGGCAGTTCGGGGTCTGCCTTTGGAGGGGCGTCCGCGTTCGGTGGAAGCAGCCCGGGCCTCAGCGGAGGATTTGGATCCACCCCGGGCCTTGGCAGCAGCCCGAGTGGCACTTCCGGCTCAGGATCGTCGGGCGGCTTCGGCGGCGGCTTCGGGTCTAACGACAATAGTTCCAGCGACCAGGGAAGCTCGGGTGCGGGAAGTTCAGGTACCTCAGGGACGGGATCGCCTGCGGACGGAACCTCCGCCTCTGGAACCTCTGCCTCTGGCACTTCTGGCACTGGCACCTCTGGTTCCAGTGCCTTTGGCTCCAGCACCCCTGGCTCCAGTGCCTTCGGCTCTGGGACACCCGGAGCTGGAACCCCAGGGACGGGCGCTCCTGGCTCGACCGGCGGCTTTGGAGCCGTCGGCGGCGGGCCGATCATGGGCGTCTCCAGCATGAGTCCCAAGCCCTCGATCATCGTATTTCGCAAGCAGACTCATTACAACCAGTGGGAGTTTATCTACGACCCCCGGATGGATCAGCAGCAGCAGGGGAACCTGCTTGGTGGAGCCCCGGCCTCTGCCTCGACCACCGGTGGGATTGGCGCGCCTGGCGGAACAACGCCGGGAGGGGCTTCCGGTCCCACAAGTTCCTTCGGTTCCTCCAGTGGATCGAGTTTTGGCGGAGCTGGATCTTCGTCCCCAACCTCGCCGACTGCGCCCCCGGCTGGCAGTGCCCCCAGTTCAGGCGGCGGCTTCGGCTCTCCGTAGGGTTTGCGCCCCCGGCACTGCGAAACCCTCAGCGGCCGGCAGTCAGAGCGCCTCATCGTTCGTCTGACGCGCACCAGGCGTTGTCCTTCCTGCTGAGTTTCCACAGGGATCGTTCCGGTCTTCCCTCAAAAACTATTATTTTCCCCAATGGGCTTCGGCTGCCCCAACGCATGTTCCTGCAGGGTCATCGAGCCAAGTCTTACAATCAAACTATGACGGCTCAGATGGAACCTTTGATCATTGCGGGCAAGACCTTTCAATCGCGGCTTATCGTCGGTACGGGAAAGTACAAGGACGGGCCGGAGACGCTGGCGGCCATTGAGGCTTCTGGAGCGGAGATGGTGACGGTCGCTGTGCGGCGCGTGAACCTCGACCGCTCGAAGGAGTCTCTGCTGGACTTCATCGACCCGAAGAAATACTTTCTGCTGCCCAATACGGCAGGCTGCTACACGGCGGATGAGGCCATACGGGCGGCCCGCCTTGGACGCGAAGTTGGCCTTTCCGACTGGGTGAAAATCGAGGTCATCGGCGACCAGAAGACGCTTTACCCGGACGTGCACGCGACGCTACTGGCAACTGAGGTTCTGGTGAAGGAAGGGTTTACTGTTCTTCCGTATACGTCTGATGACATTGTATTTGCGCGCCGACTGATCGATGTTGGAGCGGCTGCGGTGATGCCCCTGGGAGCGCCCATCGGAAGCGGACTCGGCTTGCAGAACATCGCCAACCTGAGGATTCTGCGGGAGTTGATCACCGAGGTTCCGCTGATTGTGGATGCAGGCGTTGGAACCGCCTCTGATGCTGCCGTGGCGATGGAGATGGGCTTTGACGCAGTTCTGATGAACACGGCGATGGCTGCGGCCGCTCATCCGGTGCTGATGGCCGAGGCGATGCGCAACGGTGTGCTCGCAGGGCGGCAAGCCTTCCTGTCAGGGCGAATGCCGAGGAAGCTTTATGCCAGCGCGAGTTCGCCGTTCGAGGGCATTTCGCGGTAGCTGATGGCTGCTTGCGCAGAAGCGGATTTCGGTTTGCGGAGGCATTTGCAGGGGCGGTGCCGACCTTGCTTCCGCAAGCCGGGGCTTCTGGGCCTTCAGGCTTCCGCAAACCCTCCTTCAGGTCTGCTTCTCTTCCCGCAGGCGGCGCATCAGTTCAGGCAGTTTGTTGAAAGCCGCGACCGAGCGCATCCATTGGCGGCTATCGATGGCAGGCGAACCGCTCATGGTGCGGCCGGCCGCGATGTCGCCATGGGTTCCGCTCTGCGCGGTCACGATGACGCGGTCGCCGATGGTGCAGTGGCCGGCGACGCCCACCTGTCCGGCCAGAATCACGTCTTTGCCGATGTTGCTGGATCCGGCGAGGCCCACCTGAGAGCAGAGCAGCGTGTTGTCCCTCACCACGGAGCCGTGGCCCACTTGCACGAGATTGTCGATCTTCACACCGCGGCCAATGCGCGTTTCGCCGATGCTGGCGCGATCGACGCAGGAGTTGGCCTGCACCTCGACATCGTCCTCCAGCACGGTGGGGCCTGATTGCACAATCTTGAACCAGTCGCCCTGATGTGGCAGAACACCGTCGCGGGCGAAGCCGAAGCCGTCCGCGCCAATCACTGCGCCGTTTTGGAGGATGACGTTGTTGCCCAGCACGCAGTGCTCCCGGACGACGGCGTGGGAGTGGGCGAAGAAGTCGTCGCCGATGCGTGCTCGGGGATAGACCACGACGTGGGGAAGGATGACGGCGCGGTTGCCAATGCGCGCGTTCTCTCCGATGACGGCGTATGCGCCGATGTGGCAGTCTGCTCCGAGGGAAGCTGAGGGATGGACGGAGGCCGTGGGGTGGATGCCGGGAGCGTACACCGGCGGCTGGTAGAAGAGGCGGATGGCGTGGGAGAAGAGGAGATAGGGGTTGGAGGTGCGCAGAGTGGCCGTGGGGACGTCAGGGAAGGCTTTGCCGACGAGGATGGCCGTGGCCCGCGTGGTGCGCGCCAGGTGGGCGTATTTGGGGTTGGCGACGAAGGTGAGATGGCCAGCTTCGGCCTGCTCGATGCCGGCGACGCCGGTGATTTCACCGTCCGGGTCACCGTGCAATTCGACGGGGAGAACGGCGGTCAGGGCGCGGACAACGTCGGCTAGCTTCATGGTGGAGATTGTAAAGGAGCCGGTGAGGACACGGTGCGCGGGACCGGTCAGTTGGGGCGGCTGTTGGCGGGGAGTTCGGCGTGGAAGAGTTCGTCCTGGAGGGAAATTTGCGGCGCTGGGCGGCGGGCCGGTGTTCCCACGGCGGCCAGAACCCGCAGTTCAGAAAGAGCGAGGCGCGGGACGTAGATGCGCTGGGTGTTGGAGCGGGTGTCAGGCGGCGCAAGCAGTAGGCCGTCCATCTGCAGCAGGGTCAGGTCGTTGGCGCAGAGGCCTTCGAGCAGGTCGTTGTCGCGAAAGGTGAGGCGGACCCATAGGCCCGTGGAGCGCGGTCTGGCGATGAAGGTTTTGCGCAGCAGCCGCTCGGGCTGGGGGTCATTGGGATGGAAGTCGCGGACGAAGCTTACCATTTTGACCTCATCCAGACCGAGGGTGATGACTCGGCCAGCGAGGTTCAGCACGGCGATGCTAGCCTGCGCTCCGCAACCCTGAACAAAGTCGGCCTGGGGCAGATAGCCCGCGATCCAATCGCGGTGAAAGCGTCGAACGACCACCTTCTTTTGACGGAGCGAACTAGTGGTGAAGGCTGCGGAGGTGGACATAAGTTATTGATAATGCTGCGGAAAGCAGGATAAACGCCTGGGGCGATTGTCGCACGGCTGGAAGGAAAGCTGCGAAATTCGTGCAAATGGGTAGCTAAAATGATACTCCTGTGTTACATTCAAGGTTTGTGCTGGGTTCTTTCCGGCTGTTATATCGTTGATTCGCCGAGTTTTACGTCGCAAAGAAACGGCAGGCGGCCCAACGCCGCCTGCGGCTGGGGTCAAAGAACGCGGCATGGCAGACTACATTTATTTACTTGAAAACCGACTCTCTCCTTCGCAACAGTTGGCCTTGCAGCAGGTTCGCGAGGTATCCCGCTCCCATGGAATGAACGTGTTCCTGACCGGGGGCGCAGTCCGCGACCTCACCAGCGGCTCACCTGTGCGAGACCTGGATGTATCGATTCAGGGAAACGCCCTCAAGTTGAAGAAAGATATAGAGAACGCTGGCGGCGTATTCTCTGGCCAGCATGAGCCGTCGCAGACGCTCTTCTTCCGGTTTCCGGGAGGCGTGCGTGTGGAAGTCTCCAGCACGCGGACCGAGACCTACCCGCAGCCGGGGAAGCCGGTCTACCACCCTGCGGACCTGAAACAGGATCTCTATCGGCGGGACTTCACGGCCAATGCGATGGCGCTGTCCCTGAACGAGGGGTCGTATGGGTTGTTGATCGATCCGATGAATGGCGTGGCGGATATCGAGAGCCGCTATCTGCGGCTGGCGAGCAACTACGGGTTCATCGAGGATCCGGTGCGTCTGGTACGCGCGACCCGGCTGAGCGCTCGCCTGGGCTGGCAGATGGACGAGAAGACGCAGGCCCGCTACCAGATAGCCAAGGATGAGAAGTACATCTCTGCTCTGGGGGAGTACAGCCGGGGATATGAGCTGGAGGAGATCGTCCACGAGGAGGATCCTCTGAAGGTGTTGAAGGCGCTGGAGGCGGAGGGGTGGATGAAGGTGCTGTTCCCGGCCTGGACGACGGCGAAGGCGAACATACCTGGTCTGCAGGCCCTGCATGACACGCTGGCGCAGATGCAGATGCAGGGGGTGAGCCCGGATGCGTCGGCGGCGAACTTCGAGTTGCTGACGGCCAGGATGTCTCCCAAGGAGGTCCAGTCTCTGAAGGATCTGTTCCCTCGGCAAGGCTTTGTGGCGGAGATCGAAGGACAGGAAGCGTCGTCGAAGGAGTTCGCCAAGCTGCTGCTGGGCAAGGAGGCGAGTTCTCCCTCCGCGACGTGGAAGCTGATGACGTC
This sequence comes from Acidobacteriota bacterium, assembly GCA_021810815.1. Taxonomy (GTDB): domain Bacteria; phylum Acidobacteriota; class Terriglobia; order Terriglobales; family Acidobacteriaceae; genus JAJZHR01. The sequence goes on from JAJZHR010000215.1 coordinate 4,873, forward strand.
GTATCCTGCCGAGGCTGTGCTGTGGCTGGCGCACACGTCAAAGAATGCGGCGGTGCAGGCGAAATTCCATGATTTCTTTGTGGTGTGGCCAGAGGCTCGGCAGAAGTATCCCTACCTGATGATGCAGGAGATGCGCATTACGCCGGATCTGCCCCGCTACCAGGAGCTGCTGCAGAGTTTGTTTTTTGAGATGATGGACGGCAAGTTGCAGACGCCGGAGGAGATGAAGGCTTTTCTGGAGCCGTATTCGCCTCCTGCTCCGCCTCCTCCCATTCATCTGCGGCGTCCGCGCGCGGCCAAGAAGGTCGAGGGCAAGAAGCCCCGCAAGAAGGCCGCCGACAAGGCGGAGGCGCAAGCAGCGCTTGCTGAGGCTGGGGAGCACGCTGCGATTGCAGAAGGCGAGTCTGGAGCTGCGGAGTTGGAGATGGCTGGCTGGGGAGCTTCTG
>JAJZHR010000216.1 GCA_021810815.1 Acidobacteriota bacterium
CCATCATCTCTATGAAATATCGCGCGCTTGGACGGACGGGTTGGAAGGTTTCTGAGGTTAGCTTTGGCGCTTGGGCCATCGGTGGAGCTTGGGGAGACGTCAGCGACGAGGAGTCCCTTGCCGCCCTCAACCAGGCCATCGACTCCGGCATCAACTTCCTCGACACAGCAGACGTCTACGGCGACGGCCGCAGCGAGCGCCTCATTGCCCAACTGAAGAAGTCCCGCCGCAGTTCATCGGGCCAGGAAGAAATCATCGTCGCCACCAAGGCCGGCCGCAAGCTCCCCAAACAGACCGTCGAGGGCTACAGCCGCGCCAACCTCACCCAGTGGGTAGACACCAATCTCCGCAACCTCGACACCGACGCCCTCGACCTGCTCCAGCTCCACTGCCCGCCCACCGACGCCTTCTACCACCCGGAAATCTTCGGCATCCTCGACGACCTGGTGCAGCAGGGCAAAGTCCGCTACTACGGCGTCAGCGTCGAGCGCGTCGAAGAAGCCCTCAAGGCCATCGAATATCCCAACGTCCAGACCGTCCAGATCATCTTCAACTGCTTCCGCCAGCGCCCCGCAGACCTCTTCTTCGCCCAGGCCAAACTGAAGCTGGTCGGCATCCTGGCCCGCGTCCCCCTGGCCAGCGGCCTCCTCACCGGCAAATTCAAGGCCGACACCAAATTCGCCGCCGACGACCATCGCAACTTCAACCGCCACGGCGAAGCCTTCGACGTTGGCGAAACCTTCGCCGGAGTGGACTACAACCTCGCCCTGGAGGCCGTCGAGCAGATTCGCTCCCTCGTCCCCGCCGGAACCAGCATGAGCCAGTTCGCCCTCCGCTGGATTCTCATGTTCGACGCCGTCACCTGCGCCATCCCCGGCGGCAAACGACCCAGCCAGGTCGCCGACAACGCCCGCGCCTCCGACCTGCCGCCCATCACCCCGGAGGCGATGACGGCCATCCGCGACCTCTACAACACCCGGATTCGCCCCCTCGTCCACCACCGCTGGTAATTCCACCGGCAGTTCACCGTCCTTCCACCGTGGTTTCACCGTCCCTCCACCGTCGGTTTTCACGGTGAAACCACGGTGAAACTACGGTGGAACCACGGTCGAATTTCCCGTCCGCAACGCCTGCCGGACGTTGACACACCATGCCAAAAAGCGGAAAGTAAAGGCAGTCCCCGTGGCCACTCCAGTCCTCACCCCGCTGGGAGAAAATCACCTCCCAATCCATGAGGCTCCTGCCCGCCGCTGGAGCATCCGCTCCCTTGCGCTCCTCTGCCTGGCGTGGATTTCCCTGCAATTATGCGGTCTTTTCTCGCCTGGCCTGCTCGACGACGTCGATTCCGTCTACGTCGAAGTCGCCCGCGAAATGCTCCAGCGCCGCGACTTCATCACCCCTTTCGCCGACGGAATCCGCTTCTTTGACAAGCCCCCCCTCATGTACTGGATGGCCGCCGCCAGCATGAAAATCTTCGGCGTCCACGACTGGTCCGCCCGCCTCCCGCTATCCCTCCTCGTCCTCGCCCTCCTGATAGCGATTTACGCACTGGGCATAAGGGTTTTCGCGTCCCTGACGCCGCAGCATCCTGACCGCGGCGGCTTCTACGCGGCCCTCATCATGGCCACCTCCATCGGCCCCTACCTGTTCACCCGCTTCTTCATTCCAGACATTCTGCTGGCCCTGTGGATGACGCTCTCCGTCCACCTTTTCCTGCGCATTTTGGATGAAATCGCAGCAAATCCGGGCAAAGCCGCATCGCGAGCAGCGTGCTGGGCATTCGCCGTCGTCATGGCGCTTAACGTCCTCACCAAAGGCCTCATCGGCCTGGTCTTCCCCGTCGCCGTCGTCCTGGTGTATCTGGCGGCAACGCGCAGCCTGCGGCTTCTCGCACGAATGCGGCTGGCTTCCAGCACGGCAGTGTTTCTGGCCGTCGCGGCTCCGTGGCATGTGCTGGCTGCGCTGCGGAACCCCGCCATCGGACAGGCGCGCGGTTGGTTCTGGTTCTACATCATCAATGAGCACTTCATGCGCTTCCTTGGCCGCCGCATTCCGCACGATTACGGCCAGGTGCCTCTGCTGTGGTTCTGGCTGCTGCTCGCGGTGTGGCTCTTTCCCTGGGCTGCATTCCTTCCTGCGGCCATCCGGGACGCCGTGGCCGTGCTGCTCCGCAAACCCGATGCCATTGCCGCAAATGACAGTAGTGCCAGCGGCTCCAGCAGCGGAATCGATGACCGCAGCAGCAGAGGAGATGCGCGCCGGACGACGCTCGTCCTCGCCATCTGGGCCTTGGTCGTGATGGGCTTCTTCAGCCTCTCCTCGCGGCAGGAGTATTACTCCCTGCCCGCGGTCCCCGCGCTCGCAATGATGGTCGGCGGTCTGCTCGCGCGCGAAGACGCCGATCCGGAGTCGGACCTCCAGTCGAACCCGAACGCGGGCCCGTTCATGAATGTCTTCCCCAACTCCACCATCGCCGCCCGCCGCAGCGCCCTGCTGGCGAACCTGTGGATCGTTCTACCCGTTTCGCTGCTCATCTCCGGGGTCTGCGCCTGGTTCGCGTGGCACAGTTCCCCGCCTCCGCCCGGCGCGGACATCTTCTCTCTTCTGCATCCGCACCCGGAGGATTACACCCTCTCTCTCGGCCACCTTTTCGACCTCACGGGTCAGGCGATGGGGCTGTTTCGCGCGCCGCTCGCCGGTGTCGCCCTCGCAATGCTGCTTGGCGGAGCGGGCAGTTGCCTTCTGCGGTGGCGGCGCCATTACTTCGCCGCAAATCTCGCTCTGGCGGCTGCCATGTGCGCCACCCTCGCATGCGCCCACGACGGCCTCCGCATCTTCTATCCCACGCTTGGCTCCAAGCCGCTCGCCGTCGCCATCAATCAGACCCTGAAGCCCGGCGACATCATCGTGCTCGACGGCGAATACACCTCCGGCTCCAGCATCAACTTCTACACGCGCCAGCAGGTGCGCCTGGTGAACGGGCGCGTCAATGGCATGTGGTACGGCTCCTTCTGGCCGGACGCTCCTCCCATCTTCGAGACGGACGCTTCTCTGGAGAGCCTTTGGGCGGGCCAGCGCCGCGTCTACCTGATGACCGCGAGCTCCGACCGTGCGGCAACGCTCGCGCGCTTCGGCCCCGTATTTGTGTACGCGGAGTCCGGCGGCAAGACGATCCTGACCAATCGCGCACACTAGCGGCCTCCTCTTCTCCCTTCGGCCCCGCTATCAAATATATGCATGCCCATATATACTCAGCGCTGTGCCCTCGCAAAGCTCCACAACCGACTCCGTAGCCCTCTTCGCCGCCCTCGCGGATCGAACCCGGCTCCGCCTGCTGAACCTGCTCGGCGGCAGCGAGGTCTGCGTCTGCTATCTGGTCGAGATTCTTGGGCAAAGCCAGGCGAAAGTCTCCCGCCATCTCGCCTACCTCCGTCGAGCAGGAATCGTCGCGGCTCGCCGCGAAGGCAAGTGGATACATTACCGCATCGTTCCCCCGCCGGACAAAGCCACGCAGTCGATCCTGCTGGCGACGCAACAGATTTTCGCGCAGGATCCGGAGATGCAGGGCGACCTGTGCCGCATGACGAGCGCCTGCTGCGCCCCGGAAAAATTCTCCTCGCTGCGCGGCGCTCCACGTCCGCTCCCCACCGCTCCAGGCGCAGCGAAAGCTTCCTCACCCGCTCCATCCACATCCCGCCGCAATCAGAGGATATGATGCCGACCTCCGCACCCACGCAAGTGGCCGTATGCGCTCCTCTGCCGCGCGCCCGGCTCTCCTTTCTGGATCGCTATCTCACGCTATGGATCTTTCTCGCCATGGCGATTGGCATCGCACTCGGTCGCTTCGTCCCCGCGCTGCCGGACTATTTCGGCGGATTCCAGCGGGGGACGACGAACATCCCGATCGCTGTCGGACTGATCCTGATGATGTATCCGCCGCTGGCGAAGGTGCGCTACGAGAAGCTGCATCTCGTCTTCCGCAATGGCCGCGTGCTGGTGCTTTCGCTTGCGCAGAACTGGATCATCGGCCCCATTCTGATGTTCGGCCTGGCATGGATCTTCCTGCGCGCGGAGCCCGCCTACTTCCGCGGCCTGGTGCTCATCGGCCTGGCCCGCTGCATCGCGATGGTGCTGGTCTGGAACGAGCTCGCAGAGGGAGACACGGACTACGCCGCTGGCCTGGTGGCCTTCAACAGCGTCTTCCAGGTGCTCTTCTACAGCGTCTACGCTTGGATTTTCCTCGCCTTTGTTCCGGCGCGGCTTGGCCTGCCAGCGGCTGCGGTGCATGTAGGAATGGGGCAGATCGCAAAAACCGTCTTCATCTATCTGGGGATTCCGTTTCTCGCAGGGATGCTGACACGGATCGCCATGCTGAAAGCGAAAGGTGAGACGTGGTATCGCGAGCGCTTCCTTCCTGCCATCAGCCCCATCACCCTGGTGGCCCTGCTGTTCACAATTCTTGTGATGTTTAGCCTGAAGGGAAATCTGATCCTTCGCCTGCCGCTGGACGTGCTGCGCATCGCTCTTCCCCTGGCCATCTACTTTGCCGCGATGTTCCTCCTCAGCTTCTGGATGGGGCGGCGGCTGGGAGCGGACTATTCTCAAACGGCCACGCTCTCTTTCACAGCGGCCAGCAACAACTTTGAGCTGGCGATCGCCGTCGCCGTCGCCGTCTTCGGACTCAATTCCGGCGAGGCGTTCGTCGGCGTGATCGGGCCGCTGGTCGAGGTTCCAGCGCTCATCGGACTGGTCAGCGTGTCCCTCTGGCTCAGGGCCAGGTACTTCCCTCGGCCTCAGACCCCATCTTCCTTGCCATCGCCGCCAACCATAACGTAGCCCTCGCCAGCGACAACATCCTGAACGGAAGCGCCAGAAAGAGCCAGGAGGCGTTTTCTGGAAAGAGTTGCAGCTCCGGCCCTGCGGCGCGGTATCCTGACGTTGACTCTCCGTATCCGTGCCTCTCTCGAGGGCCAGTGTCCTTGTTGGTGTCCCGGATCAGCGTCAGTGTCTGAGTCTGTGTCCGAGTCGATGCACGGGTCGGTGTGCACGGGAAAGAAAAATCAAGAACATGGCAACCAACAGCGTCGCCGCCCCGCCACACGCGCTTCTCACACCTGAGGCGCTCGAATTTCTCCGTCTGCTGCACACCCATTTCAACGCGCGGCGCATCCACTTGCTGGAGCGCCGCCGCAGTCGGCAGACCGAACTGGACAACGGAAAGCTGCCCTGCTTTCTGGATGAAACGCTGCCCATTCGCCAGGCGTCGTGGACCGTTGCTCCCATCCCGCACGACCTGCTGGACCGGCGCGTCGA
>JAJZHR010000217.1 GCA_021810815.1 Acidobacteriota bacterium
TTCGAAGATCAATATTGTGGACACGCCGGGCCACGCGGATTTCGGCGGCGAGGTGGAGCGCGCTCTGAAGATGGTGGACGGCGTGGTGCTGCTGGTGGATGCGTCGGAAGGCCCGCTGCCGCAGACCCGCTACGTGCTCTCGAAGGCGCTGGAGGCGAAGCTGACGCCGATCCTTGTGATCAACAAGATCGACCGTCCGGATGCGCGTCCGCAGGAGGTGCTGAACGAGGTCTATGACCTGTTCATCGACCTGGATGCGGATGAGTCCGTGCTGGAGTTTCCGGTGATCTACACGAACGGCAAGGCGGGAACCGCGACCATGGACCTGAACGTCCCGGGAACGGACCTGCAGCCGCTGTTCGAGCTGATTTTCCAGACCATCCCAGCGGCGACCGGAGATGCTGACGGCGACCTGCAGATCCTAGTGACGAACCTGGACTATTCGGACTACCTTGGCCGCCTGGCGATTGCGCGCGTGTTCAACGGGACGCTGAGGGTCGGGCAGGAGGTCAGCCTCTCCAAGGTGGATGGCCATCTGGAGACGGTGAAGATCACCAAGCTGTTCACCTTCAACGGCCTGAAGCGCACGGACACGGAGCAGACCGCGGTGGGAGACATTGTGGCTGTGGCCGGGATTCCGGGCATCACGATCGGAGAGACGATCTGCGCCCTGGAGAATCCGAAGCCTCTGCCTCCGATCAAGATCGACGAGCCGACCATTGCCATCCAGTTCTCGGTGAACAACGGGCCGTTCGCAGGACGCGAAGGCAACATGGTGACCTCGCGCAACATCAAGGAGCGGCTGGAGAAGGAACTGCTGACGAATGTTTCGATCCGCGTGGAAGACACGGGGAGCCCGGAGACGTTCAAGGTGCTGGGCCGCGGCGAGTTGCAGCTTTCGGTGCTGATCGAGATGATGCGGCGCGAGGGCTTCGAGCTGATGGTGAGCCGCCCGCAGATCGTGACCAAGCGGATCGACGGCGTTCTGATGGAGCCGAGCGAGCTGCTGAGCATCGACATCCCGGAGAGCTTTGTGGGCACGGTGATCGAGCGCCTGGGGCCGAGAAAAGGCGAGATGACCAAGATGCACAACCACGGCTCCGGGCGCGTGCGCATGGAGTTCAAGGTGCCCAGCCGGGGACTGATCGGGCTGCGCAACGAGATGCTGACGGAGACGCGCGGCACCATCGTGATGAACTCGATTTCGGACGGATACATTCCCTACCAGGGAGAGATTCCGCAGCGGCCATCGGGTGCGTTGATCTCTGACCGGACGGGCGTGACGACGACGTATGCCCTGAACAACATCCAGGAGCGCGGCATTCTGTTCGTGGGCGAGGGGACCGAGGTTTACGAGGGGATGCTGGTGGGCGAGCACTCGCGCGACAACGACCTCGATGTGAACGCGGTGCGCGAAAAGAAGCTGACCAACATGCGCGCCTCGGGTTCCGATGATGCTCTGCGGCTGGTTCCGTACAAGCTGCTGACGCTGGAGCAGTCGATCGAGTTCATCGCAGAGGACGAGCTGGTGGAAGTGACGCCGAAGTCGCTGCGCATGCGCAAGAAGATCCTGCAGGCGAACCGCCGGCCGAAGCGCGGCAACGCGACGGTACCGGAGTAGCCGCAGCGAATCGCAAATGCCCCAGGTCCTGTGCATCAGGGCCTGGGGCTTTCTTGTGTCGGCGTGTGCTACTGTGGACAACAGACGTCCATGCGTGCGCAGCCGAATTTATTTCCCAAGCCGTCCCTGTCCAGCGACCCGCGCTCGATGCGACCGTTGACTGCTCCAGTGTTTGGAGCATCGGCAGGCTCTGGGCCGCTCGATCCCACTTCGCATGATGAGCATCGGTTCGACGAGTTTTCGTCCAATGCCCGGAGGCCAGCGCCCATCTCCGCCTCCTCCAAACCGGCCCCAATCTGGCTGCAGCGCATCTCCCTCTTCGTGCTGGTGATGTTCTGCATCTACCTGGGCGCTCTGGTGACGATCCTTCCCTGGTGGCCTCGCGTGTGGGAGCAGAATCCGCTGATGCTGGCCTATCCCTGGGTGGCGGCGGTGCTGAACAATGGGATGGTGCGCGGCGTGATCTCCGGGATCGGGCTGCTGGACATCTGGATTGGGATTTCGGAAGCGATCCACTATCGGGATTACCGGGGATAGTTGCCGGTCGTCTCCATTTGAGCAAAATAGATATTTCCCGCAGCCTGCGAGCCGTGCCCGATGGTTGGAGGCACAGCCGGGTTGAGGAGAGCACCCCGCCCTGCGGCAACAGCGCCGCTAGGATGGGGCGCTGTTGCCGCTGGCTGGGTGCCCGGCTGTGCCTTCAACTCTGTCTATAACGCGTTCTACTGTGCTTGTGCTGGCGGCGGGGCGGGGATGCCGACTTCTGTTGCGGCGGGGAGGGGGTGGTTGGCATACCACTGGCGCTGGACGCTGCGGAAGGTGTCCATGCGGCTGAGCCAGAGGAGCGTGGACTGGTCGTAGCGCATGAGGTTGTTGCGCAGCCAGTAGGGGCGGTTCTCGCGCAGCCAGGCTTGCTGGTACATGTCGTGGAGAAGGGTGTAGCCGTCGCGCAGATCTTCGCATCCGCCGTTGACGCTGTTGATGGTGGTGAGCAGGCGGCCCACTTCCTTGCGGGAATCTGGCGCGGGGTTGGACTGCATGGCATAGGCGGTGGCGTAGCCGGCGGCCATTTCGTCGGCGAGTTCGAATTTGAGGCCGATGAAGTCGATGCGGCGCGCGCCGAGCTCCATGGCGTCGATGGCGGCGGTTTCTCGCAGGGTCTGCGAGGGCGTGGAGCGGGCCTGGGCGATGAGGGTGATGGCGCGCTCGGCGTGGAGGCGCATCTCTTGCAGGTAGGGGCGAATTTGAGCGGCCATGGCCTGTCCGTCCGCGCTCCACGGGTCGATCCAGAACAGGCCGTCGCTGATGTCGCCGAGCTTGGTGTTGGTCTTGAGGAGGGTGTGAGCGGCCATCAGCTCGAGCTGCGCCTGGTTGAGGTCGCCGGTGATGTCGCCGTGGAAGACGGGGCCGTAGCTCTGCTGGAACTGGGCGATGCTGGCTTCGCCGGATTGAGCGGCGGCGGGTTGCCACGCGGCGGCAGCGCCGAAGAGGACTCCATACCAGTCCATGTCGAACAGGCCCTCGCCGTCGTCGTTCCAGACGGTGTTGAGAGCGCCCGTGCTGCCGAGCTTCTGACCGTCGCGGACGAATTCCTGGATGTTTTCCAGGCCCATGGTGTAGTCGGGGTAGGGTCGGCTCCAGTTGTTGATGCCGGGGGCGACCCAGGTCTCGATGCCTGCCTGGGTGTAGGGCAGCAGGTAGCGGCTGTAGCCGCGCTTCGGCTGCGGGCTGTACGTCCATGCGACGGCGATCATGTCGCGCTTCATGTCTGGCGGCAGCGCCTTGACCAGGTCGGGGTCGCTCATGGCGATGTCTCCCCAGAAGAGCAGGCGGCGGTGCAGAGGGAGAAGCAGGCCATGGATGCGGGTGAGGAAGTCGAGGTAGGCGGCACCAAGGCCGCGCGAGGCGACGTCGGCTTTGGTCTGGCCTGCGCCGAGGTCCTCGGTCTCGTCTGCTCCGATGTGGAGGAATGGGCCGGGGAAGACGGAGGCCAGCTCCGTGAACCACTGCTGGATGAGGGTGAGGGAGCCGGGCTGGCCGGGAGCGAGGACGTTGCCGTGGGGCGTTTCGGCGAGAGGAGCGTACTGGTCGAAGGAGAGGACGTGGTGGAGGTGGCCGAACGCCTCCTGCTCGGGAATGATGAGGATGTGATAGCGGGCTGCGTAGGCGACGAGATCGCGGGCTTCCGCGGGAGACAGGGAGCCGCCGGGGATGGCGGAGAGCGGGTTGCCGGCGTACTGGAAGGTGTGCTCGAAGTAGGGCGAGTAGATGTTGACCTTGTAGGCGGCGAGGGTGCGGATCTGCTTCTTCTGGAATTCAAGGGTGGGGAAGGGGCCGCGGGAGAGATCGTCGCTGAGGCCCCGGTACTTCATGGCAGGCCAGTCGCGGATGGTGGCCGTGCGCAGGGTCGCCGCGACGCCGTTGCCGGTGATGAGCTGCTTGAGGGTCTGCGCTCCGTAGAAGACGCCGCTGTCGCTGTCGCCGATGACGGAGATGGTGCGGCCGGCGGAGAGGATGGCGTAGCCCTCGGCCATCATCGCGGGGTCGAAGGCGATGCCGGCGGCTGAGAGCCGCAGACGCGCGACGGCGCTGCTCTGGCGAAGGAGTTCGATGCTGACGCTTGCGGGGCCGGCCGTGGACGCGACCGCGCGGTCGGCGAGGAAGGACCTGAGGTCGGTGGCGGCGAATGCGTCGGCTGCGTCGGTGCCCAGAACGGTGACGCGGACGCCGCCGGAGAGCGGAAGGTCGGCGAGGGGATGGATCTCGCGCGGCGCGGGGATGAGCGGCGGAGCCTTGGCGGTCTGGACGGCGGTTTGGGCGGCGGCCTGGGCGGCGGCGCAGGCGAGCAGAAGGATGGAGGCGCGGAGGAGACTGTTGCGAAGCAGGCTGTGCATAGGCATTACATGCAACGATAGACGAGAAGCGGCGGCAGTAGAATGTTCGAGTGCCTGATCTGACACCTCCACCTCTGCCCATTGCCGACCTCGACCATATTCTGCTGCACACGCGAACCCTGTGGGAGGAGATGCGCGGAGAGCGCATTTTCATCACCGGGGGGACGGGCTTCTTTGGCTGCTGGCTGCTGGAGAGCTTCCGGCACGCCAATCGGGAGCTGGGCCTGGGAGCGAAGGCGACCGTGCTGACGCGGGATGCGAAGGCGTTCGCGCGCAAAGCTCCGCATCTGGCGGAGGAGCCAGCGATTGCGCTGGTGGAAGGGGACGTCCGCAGCTTCGAGTTTCCGCAGGAGGACCACGCGTTCGTGATCCACGCGGCGACGGATTCCGGCAGCAAGCAGACGGAGAGCGGCCCCCTGGATCTGGCCCTGACGATTGCGGACGGCACCCGGCGCGCGTTGGAGTTCGCGCGCAGCCATGGGACGCGGAAGCTGCTGCTGACCAGCTCCGGTGCGGTTTATGGCAGGCAGCCTTCGGAGGTGGTGCATCTGCCGGAGACGTTTGGAGGCGCTCCCGATCCGCTGCTGGCGGCGTCAGGCTACGGCGAGAGCAAGAGGTTCGCGGAGCAGTTGTGCGCGGCCGCGTCGAGCAGGGGGACGGGGCTGGAGTGCAAGGTCGCCCGCTGCTTCGCCTTTGTGGGGCCTCATCTGCCGCTGGACGCGCACTTCGCGATTGGCAACTTCATCCGCGATGCGATGGAGGGGCGGCCAATTCGGATTGGCGGC
>JAJZHR010000218.1 GCA_021810815.1 Acidobacteriota bacterium
CGTGGACCGGTGCGTGTCGCCATCGAGGTCACGCGCGAAACCGAGGGCTCCACGTTCGTGCAGACGGTAAGCCTCTCATCGGGAGATGCCGGCAACCGCGTCGAGATTCACAATGCGATTGACTGGCGCGGACTTACATCCAACCTCAAAGTTGCCTTCCCTCTCACCGCCTCCAACCTCGACGCCACCTACAATCAGGATCTGGGTACGCTCGAACGCCCCACCGCCAACCCGCGACAGTTTGAAGTAGGTTCCCATCGCTGGATTGACTTGACCGACAAAAGCGGGACCTTCGGCGTCACCGTGCTGACCGATTACAAGAACGGTTCCGACAAACCGAACGACAACACCATTCGCCTCACACTGCTGCGTTCACCCGGCATCCAGCCGACCGCCAACCGTGCACCCGGCGCGTACAGTGATCAGGCCAATCAGGACTGGGGCCACCATGAGTTCACCTTCGCCCTCATCGGTCACGAGGGCGACTGGCGGCAGGCGCAGACCGACTGGCAGGCCTATCGCTTCAACGATCCGTTGATGTCTTTCGCCACAAAATCTCATCCCGGCGCGCTCGGCAGATCCTTCTCGCTGTTGCATGTCGACAACCCGCGAGTCCGCGTCTTCGCACTGAAACAGGCTGAAGACAGCGACGAGGTCGTCCTCCGCGTTGCAGAACTCGATGGCAGGCACACCCCTGATGTCCACTTCACCTTTGCTGCGCCTGTGCTTTCTGCTCGTGAGATGAACGGACAGGAGCAGCCTGTGGGCCCCGCGCAGGTGCATGACGGTGCGTTGGTCGCGTCGTTCTCGCCCTACCAGCCACGCACATTTGCACTGCGCCTCGGTCCGTCGAAGATCAGCGCCAATGCCATTCGCTCGCAACCCCTCAAGCTTCCCTACACCCTTGCTGTCGCCACGAACGACGACACGAAAACTCCTGGAGGCGGCTTCGACGGTCAAGGCAATGCGATGCCGGCCGAGTTGCTGCCTGCTCGCATACGCTACAGCGGCGTTGAGTTCACGCTGGCTCCAGCTGCCACAGGTTCCCCCAATGCTGTCGTCGCGCACGGGCAGACCCTCGCTCTGCCTGCCGGTCACTTCAGCCGCGTCTACATCCTCGCTGCCTCGTCCGCTGGAGATCAGCAGGCCACTTTTCTCATCGGTCAAAAGCCGATCGCGCTTACGGTACAGGACTGGGGCGGCTTTATCGGTCAGTGGGACACGCGGCTCTGGAAGAACGACCCCACGCTCAACTGGAATATCTCCGCTCATCACGCCGTATGGCCGTCGAAGGAGACCGATGCGCGCGAGAACCGCCAGGCCTCTCCAAGCTATCCGGAGGACTACGTGGGCCTCGAAAAAGGATTCATCAAACCAGCAGGCCTCGCATGGTACGCGTCGCATCACCACACCGCCGATGGGCTAAACGCGCCGTACCAGTACTCGTATCTCTTCGCCTACCCCATCAACATCCCCTCCGGCACGCACTCGCTCACACTGCCGAAAAATGAGCGCATTCGTATCCTCGCCATCACCGCTGCTGATGAGAATCCGGAACTCGTTCCAGCAGCCCCGCTCTTTGACACGCTCGACAGAACCACCAACCCGGTCCTCTCGCAAAGTGCTGGGCACTGACCGTCACCACCGATCAACCACTCGGCGCCAGCTTTGACCTCCCCACGCAAGCCGTGCAGGTTCGCGTCGTCATTCTGTTTGTCAGCACCCAACGACCGCATCCTCGCGGGTAAATTCGTGCGGCGGAAATAGCTGGAAGTTCGACCTGAGGCGGACGCTTCAGAAGGAGGCGACGAGGAAGGGCACGGCTTGGCAATACAGCAAATTGGCATTTGCCACCAAGTAGCTACCAAACTGTCTTTGGAGTGTCCGCTATATTGTTGAAATATTTGGTGGACCTGATCGGGATCGAACCGATGACCTCTTCCATGCCATGGAAGCGCGCTCCCAGCTGCGCCACAGGCCCACTCAGGGGGATGCAACTTCTCTATTCTCGCGGATAGGCGTCGGCAAGTCAAACGCGCAGCGGAACAATGCGTCGGCGCGCGGTGTCTAACGTGGCAGAGTGAGCGAGCACTCGGCCTCCGGAGGCGCTGGTTTCGCAGGGTTTGAGGCAGCAGGTCGCTGGACAGGTTTGGGCGACTACGACTAGGCTAAGCAGCACTGACGTTGTGGCGCAGAGTGCTGAAGAGGTTCGCCGCAGGAGTCAGGATGAGGGTAGCGATGAGCGATATGGCAAGCGCGATCGGAGTCCGGGCAGGCGAGCAGGATCTTGTCGCCGAGCTGCAGGCCGGGTCGGAGTCGGCGTTCGCCCTGCTGATCGCACAGTTTGGCCAGCCTGTGTACTCGCTGATGGCGCGGAGCCTGCGGGACTCTGCCGACGCTGCGGATGTGACGCAGGAGGTCTTCGTCAAGGTATTCCGCAATATCTCGGGCTTTCACGGTGACTCCAGCCTGCGGACGTGGATCTACCGGATTGCGCTGCATGAGGCGAGCAACCAGCGGCGCTGGTGGAATCGGCACAAGAAGCAGGAGCTGACCATTGATGCTCCGCTGCAGAATGACGAGGGCGAGATGTTCTGCCTGGCTGATGCTCTGGCCAGCAGCAACGCTTCTCCCTATGACTGCGCGGCGCGCACCGAGCTGGAGCGGCGCATCACGAGCGCGCTGCAGACGATTCCCGAGGCATTTCGCGAGGTGGTGGTGCTGCGCGAGATGGAAGGGTTCGGCTACGAAGAGATCGCCGAGATTCTGGGTGTGAATCTGGGTACGGTGAAGAGTCGCCTGACGCGCGGCCGCGCTGCGCTGCGCGAGGCGCTGGTGCACGATGGAAAGAACGATCCGCTGCGGGCGGTGAGCGCATGAGCGATCCGATTCAGTTCGAGTGGCTGCAAAGCCAGATTCACGATGAGAGCTGCGCGAGCGCGCGGGAGTCGTTTTCGGCGTATCTGGATGGAGCGATGAGCGGTGTCGAGATGACCGCGATCGCGCAGCATCTGGAGAGCTGCGGCGAGTGTGCGGAAGAGTTTTCGGCGTGGCGCGATATCCAGGACGCGCTGGCGCAGGTAGGGCCGGCACATGCCCCTGTGCGCCTGCAGGCGCAGCTGCGGACGGCGATTGCTGCGGAGTTTGCGAAGGGCTCGCACCTGCCCTGGGCGGGGCGGTTCAAGCTGTTGTGGGACCGAACGCTGGGTCCGCTGGCGCTGCGCGTGAGTGGTGCGATGGCGCTGGCGCTGCTGCTGGTAGGCGGGCTGGGCTGGATGTTTGCGGTGCCGATTGCGGTGCAGGCCAATGATGATGGTCTGGCCGATCTGCGTGCGCCGCGCTACCTGTACTCCCAGGTGCCGCCGGTGGCCATTGAGACGCGTCACGATGTGCCGTTGGTGGTGGAGGCGAAGGTGGACGCTTCAGGGCGGGTGTACGACTACTCCGTGCTGGAGGGGCCGAGCGACGACCAGCATCTGCGGTTGCAGCTGGAGCAGAACCTGCTGGCCAGCGTCTTCCGTCCGGCGATGGTGTTTGGTGTGCCGGTGCAGGGGCGCGTGGTGCTGACGTACACCGGGGTTTCGGTCCACGGCTAGCGAGCTGCCGTCCGCGACGGTGCAGAGTGTGCACGGCTACCGTTAGACTGGAGCGGTGCGTCGAACCCGTATCGTGACTCTCCGTCCTATCTCCGTCGTTGCGCTTGGCCTGCTGCTGGCGGGCTGCGTGCCTGTGCGTGCACAGAACTCCACCACTCTATCGACCTCGTCGCAGTCCTCGTCGTCCAGCCCGGGCAGCCAGGTGGAGGACGAGACGGGCATCGTGGCGCGTCCGCGCGCGGCGCAGATTGAGCCTGGGGGATCGGCGGTGACGCTGGAGGTGAGCGAGCCGTTGTTCGATCTGGCTGCGGCGTTGAATGCCTGTGGGTACGACGCCGATCTGGACAAGTCTCCGCCGGTTCGCGCGGAGGTTCGTGCGGACATGAACACGGCGCTCGCGGGCTCCGAGCCGGCGCGGGTGAGCCGCGACAAGCTGTGCGAGTATGTGGCCAAGCACCAGTTGAGCGACATGGGTCTGCAGGTTGCGCAGTATGTGTCGCTGGCCCTGTACCTTTCTCCGCCGCCGGAGCTGACGCCGAACGTGGACGAGACGCAGCTGCCGCCGCAGGCAGCCGCAGTGGTGAACATTCTGCCGCTGCTGCGGGACTTTGCCGAGAAGATCGATCTGCACTACATCTGGCTGCAGCATCGGGCCGAGTATGAGGCGCTGGTGGCTCGGGTACATGACCCGATGACGCAGATGATCCTGGCGACGAATATCTATCTGCATCAGCCGGTGTCGAGCTATGACGGGCGGCGGTTCCTGGTGCTGCTGGAGCCGATGTTCTCGCCGAACCTGACGAATGCGCGCGTGTATGGCAGCGACTACGTGATCGTGACCTCGCCGGACCAGTCCTCCGGCGATCCGGTGCGTATGGCGGAGATCCGACACATCTACCTGCACTACGTGGTGGAGCCGATGGTGTACAGCCGCGGTACGGCGATGGAGCGGATTCAGCCGCTGCTGCGCGGGGTTCAGGATGCGCCGCTGGAGTTCTCCTACAAGAGCGATGTGGTGGCGCTGATCGCGGAGTGCCTGATCAAGGCGATCGAGGCTCGGACGTACGTGATTGCGGAGGCGAAGCCGAAGAAGCCCACGGGAGCCAAGGCGCGCGAGACGCTGGACCAGTACCAGGCGCTGCTGTCGATCTACGACCGCGAGACAGCACTGGCGCGCGAGAAGCTGGTGACGACCGATGAGCAGCAGGGCTGGACGTTGACCGGCTACTTCTACCAGACGCTGGGCGTGATGGAGCACAATGGCGATGGTCTGCGCGATGAGATTGCGCCGATGATCTATGGCATGGATGTGGATCGCGAGCGCAAGCACGCGACGGAGATTGTGTTTGTGCGCAATGCGCCGGCCGACCCCCTGCGGGCGGCGTCGGCTCCGCGGAGGCTGGAAGGTGTGGATCTGGCGGAGGCCGATCTGCAGCGGGGCGACATTGGCCATGCGGCGGACCTGGCGGAGAAGGCGCTGGCCGACCCCCAGGGCCAGCACGGCCGTGCGACGTATGTGCTGGCGCGGATCGACCTGATGCAGGGCGATCCGACGAAGGCGCAGCAGGAGTTTACGCAGGCGCTGACGCTGAGCCATGACCCGCGCACGCTGGCGTGGTGCCACATCTATCTGGGTCGGCTGTACGACATCGAGAGCGAGCCGGAGCGCGACAAGGCGGTGGCCGAGTACAAGGCG
>JAJZHR010000219.1 GCA_021810815.1 Acidobacteriota bacterium
GTCGGCCGCAATGATCGGACAGCCTTCCCCGGGACGATGCTTCAGGAGAGCGAGCGTCATATCGCCCGTGCCGCAGCAGAGGTCGAGCACGCGCGCCTCTGGCTGGCGCAGAATGCTGCGGAAGACTCGCGCCGCGCGCCACCACCACAGGCGGTCGATGTTGGCGGAGAGCAGGTGGTTCAGCAGATCGTATTTAGGTGCGATGCTGTCGAACATCTCGCGAACGGCGAGCGCTGCTGCGTCTTCCCCATCGGTGCCGGAGGGTCTTGCGCCGGTGCTGCTGTCCGACCTGTTTGCCTGATTCATTTAGGATTCTCTGCCGGGAGATTCAGTTTGACGGCTTTGCCAGAGACCGCATTTCGCGGACAGCGCCGAGCAACTCGGCGTCGGTCACGTCCTTCACAATTTGCGCCTTGCCGATGGAGGTGGGAAGCACGAAGCTGCGCACGCCGCTGCGGTTCTTCTTGTCGCCGCTGGTGAGCGCCAGCAGCTTTTCCGCTGGCACATTGAAGGTGGGCAATGGGCCATAGAGCAGCACCAGAGAAGCGATGCGCTCGAATTGCGAACCGCTGAGCAGGCCGCGATTCAGAGCCACGCGCAGTGCTGCCAGCATTCCCCAGGCCACCGCTTCGCCGTGCAGCAGAGCCTTGTACCCTGTGGCTGCTTCAATTGCGTGGCCCACGGTGTGGCCGAAGTTGAGAATCATGCGCAGGCCGCCCTCGCGCTCGTCTTTGCTTACCACCGCTGCCTTCATGCGCACCGATGCTGTCACCACATGCTGCAAGGCAACGGGGTTGGCCGCGAGAACGCTCTCCGCGTTGCGCTCCAGATAGCTGAAGAGGCGCGGGTCGTAGATAACCCCTGCCTTGATGCTCTCCTGCAGGCCCGCTCGCAGCTCCCGCGAGGGAAGCGTCTGCAGCAGCGAAGTGTCTGTGTAGACGGCGAGCGGATGGTGGAAGCTGCCGATCATGTTCTTGCCGCCGGCCAGGTTCACGCCCGTCTTGCCGCCGAGTGACGAGTCCACCTGAGCCAGGAAGGTTGTCGGGACGCCAACGTAGCGGATGCCGCGCATGTAAATGGCCGCAAGAAATCCCGTTAGGTCGCCAATTACGCCGCCGCCAAAGGCGATCAGCACGGAGTCGCGATCCGCTCCTGCCTGAGCCAACTGGTCGGCGAGCGACTCCACGCTTGCGAGCCGCTTTTTCTGTTCGCCGGAGGGATGGAAAAGAATCGTCGGGTCTGCATTGCCGTTGCCCTGGCCCTTGCCTTCGAACGAAGCAAGGAACTGGCGCGACCACAGCGCCCATATCTCCGGCGACGTGACGACGAAGATGCGCGCTGCGGGATTCTTCAGCAGCTTCGCAAGGCGGCTGGAGAGGGTCGCCAGCAGGCCGTCGCCGATATGGACCTGGTACGGTCCAGACGATGCCGCAACCGCGACCGCCGTTGGCGATGGTTTTGTTGATGCAGTCGTTTGCGCGGGCTTCTTCGCCGCGCGAAGAGCGGCGGGCTTGCTTCTCGTAGTTGTTGGCTTGCTTTTCGACACGATGCTTTCATCCTATCGCAGCGGACCGCCTGGGATAGCGGCTCGGTTGCAAGCGAGTTTCAGCTCACGCGCTTGGTCGCGTTTCACAACGCCATGAAATGGTAGCCTTTATAGTATGGACGTTCCGGCACGCACGGACTTTATCGTCGTTGGCGCGGGCATCGCAGGTCTCCGCGCAGCGATTGCGCTGGCTGAGTCCGGCAGGGTGCTTGTGGTCACCAAGGAGAAGCTGGCGGAGTCGAACACGGCTTATGCCCAGGGCGGCATTGCGGTTGCCATGGGCGGCGACCAGGACGTTGCTCTGCACCTGCAGGACACGCTGGACGCGGGCGACGGATTGGTGGATCGAACCGCCGCCGCTCTGCTGGTCGAGCAGGGCCCGGTTCGCGTGGCAGAGTTGCTGGACTGGGGAACCAATTTCGACCGCGAGGGCCACCAGGCCGCTGGCAAGCTGCTGCTGACGCGCGAGGGAGCGCATAGCCTGCCACGCATTCTGCATGCGAATGGCGATGCCACTGGGCGCGAAATCGCGCGGTCGCTGCAGGCCCGCGCCAAGCTGATCCCGAATATCACGCTGCTGGAGTGGGCGACCACCGTGGATCTCCTGGTGGACTCCCAGGTGGAGCGCGCAAGCGGTGAAGATCACGTCGGGGATCGTATCGTGGGCATGACCCTTCTCGACGCGGACGGCGTCGCACATCGTGTCCACGCCAGGGCGGTCCTGCTCGCAAGTGGCGGCGCTGGGCAGGTCTACAGCGACACCACCAACCCGCAGGTGGCCACCGGCGACGGTATCGCGATGGCCTATCGCGCAGGAGCGCAGGTGAGCGACATGGAATTCTTCCAGTTCCATCCCACCGCTTTGAGCCTGCCAGGAGTGCCACGCTTCCTTCTGTCGGAGGCGCTGCGCGGCGAAGGCGCGTATCTTCGAAATGACGTTGGCGAGCGTTTTATGCAGCGGTACCATCCTCTGCTGGAGCTTGCGCCGAGGGATGTCGTCGCGCGAGCCATCACGATGGAGGGCCTCGGTGGAGCGGGCGGCGCTGCCCGGATTGTTCATCTGGACATGCGGCATCTGGCTGGCAAGGACTTGAAGAAGCGCTTTCCCGGCATCTCCGCTTTCCTGGCGCAGTATGGCCTGGAGTTGGAGCGTGACCTGATCCCCGTGCGTCCTGCGGCCCACTATCTGATGGGCGGAATCAGGACGGACGTTCACGGCCGCACCTCGCTGCATGGTCTCTATGCAGCGGGTGAGGCTGCCTGCACTGGCGTCCATGGAGCCAATCGGCTGGCGAGCAATTCGTTGCTCGAGGGGCTGGTCTTCGGAGCTCTTGCGGCCGAGAGCATGGTCGCGGATTCCAGGGGGCAAAACATCGATCAAACGGTCGTGCAAAATCCCAAGCAAGCGGACGCGCAGAATATTGAGCCAAGAGGCGAACTGCTCCCGCACAGAAAAGATGCCGTGGCGAAAAGCGCTGCGGGGCGCGATGGCCACGACGCATTGGCTTCACACGTCGCATCGGCTTCGGTGGAGGCATGGATCGATCAGTTGCGCGCGATGATGTGGAGGGACGCTGGCCTGCTGCGGGACAAGGAGGGTCTGATCGCCGCGCGCGACACCCTCGACGCAATGGAGCGCAGCCTGCCGCAGGGGCTTGAGCGCAGGGCTATCGAGGCCCGGAATCTGCACACGGTGGCACGGCTGATTGTCGAGTCCGCTCTGGGCCGCGAGGAGAGTCGCGGAGCGCATTATCGCAAGGACTTTCCGAGGCGCGACGACGCTGCCTTTTCCGCCCATTCCGTGATGCAGGCGGGTCAGCTGAGCTTTGAGCCTGCTATCGCGCCTTCGACCGAGCACGTGTTGCAGCAGGCCGCGAACTGAGCAGGGAGGCCGCGACCGTGACCGCCAGGATGGCCAGAATCGCAGCCAGAGACGTGAGCGGCGACAGAGGGAACACGTCCGTCAGCAGCATCTTGGCCGCGACAAAGGCAAGCACGGCGGCAAGACCATAGTGCAGCAGGCGAAGACGGTTCAGAACGCCCGCCAGCACGAAGTAGAGCGAGCGCAGGCCCATCACTGCAAGCACATTCGACGTATAAGCGATGAACGGGTGGCGTGTTACGCTGAGCACCGCCGGAATCGAATCCACTGCGAACACCAGATCTGTCAACTCAATGGCGATCAGTGCGAGCATCAGCACAGTGATCATGCGCTGGCCCTTTTCCACCGTGAAAAAGCGCGTCTGATCCAGGCTGACGGGCGATAGCCGGTTGAGCCAGTGCAGCCAGCCCGGCGTCTGATCCTCGCCCGGAGCCGTCTTCTCCGGAATCAGCAGTCGTACGGCCGCGAAGACAAGGATCGCCGCGAACACATACGTGACCCATTCGAAATGGCGTAGCAGGGCGAACCCAGCGGCGACGAACGCTCCCCGCATCACCACCGCGCCCAGGACTCCCCAAACCAGCACCCGGCGCTGGCTCGACGCGTGAATGTGGAACGCGCGAAACAGGATGAGGAAGAGGAACAGATTGTCCACGGACAGCGACTGTTCTACCAGGTAGCCGGTGACGAACTCCACGCCGCGCAAGCTCCCCATCGTGTGGAAGACAAACGCAGCAAAAAACGCGGCGAGGGAGACCCACACCGCTGTCCACCCCACAGCACGGCGCATCGAGGGGTGTGTTCTCCCGGAAAGGACTATTTCCGCGATAAGGGCGGCTGCTAGAACAAGGTGGAATCCGAGCCAGTAGCTCATCGGGACGGAGGACATGGAGAGATGCTACAGCAGGAGAAGGCCGTGTTCTTCACGCGGCTCAAGGGATGATCCTGGCTGACAACACGCATACTCGCCCGCGTTGCCGCGCTGACTCTCCCAAGTTCTCATCCTGAGCCGCAGGCGCAGGGCCACGCGTTGTTCCTTCCGTCCGCGCCGTCCGCGCTTTGCCGGATTCCACCCGCCAGATCGTATGCATGGCTTTGGGACAACGAGGAAAACATCAAATGTAACCGTCAGATCCTTGCTGCGCTGGGGGTGACAGTGGTTTCGGCCGTATCGATGGCTGATGGGACCTCAGGGTTGCCACTGAAACTGATTCGCAGAGAATCCTGCGTGAGTCTCATGCTCTCCAACCCCTCGCTCGCTCGAACTGCTCACCGCGGTTGCTCGCGCTTCTCTGCCTGACAACGTCGCCTTCCGGCTTATCGACAGAATGACAGGAGTTCTGCCGCGACGGTGGGGCCTTCTGCTGCTGTGGCAGGTCCTCTGCTGTGATGCATCTTCACGCCGTGGCTCTTCTCTCAAAATCGCCTAGTTCAGCGGTTTGGCTTCATCAGTGACGTCCGGTGCGCGGTCGCGGTGGCCCCAGTTGAAGCGTCGGCCAATGATGCCTTTTACGATCCATCGGTCGGTAGCGGAGGTGGGGCCGATGCCTACACCAAAGTTGATCTCCCACTTGGGCGATACATTCAGGTCGACAACGGGGAAGAGTTGCTGCTGCTGGTTGTGGAGGGAGGAGAATCCCCTCAGATCGCCGTACACCGCGTAATACTCGAAGCCGGCCGTCACCTTTTTTGTGAAGTCGTAGGTGAGCGCGGCTGCGGGCTGAAAGGTGACGCCCTGGGGGACGCTGGGGCCGTGGAAAGAGCGGTCCAATGCGGGGTTGACAGCCCAGTACCATCTGCCTTTCTGCTTGTCGAAGATGGGGCGCAGTTCCATAGTCCAGGTGTCGGGA
>JAJZHR010000220.1 GCA_021810815.1 Acidobacteriota bacterium
CAGATCGCGCGCAAGGTCGAGCACGTCCACCAGCCGCGTGCCTTGGGCTACGGCACGCTCGCTGGCGCGCTGGATGACCGGGCCGTCGGCAAGCGGATCGCTGAAAGGAACGCCAAGCTCGAGGACGTCCGCGCCAGCGTCAATCGCGGCCAGCGCAATGGCGCGGGTGGTCGCAAGATCAGGATCGCCTGCTGTGAGGTAAACCACCAGGCCGGGCCTGCTGTTGAAGTTGATGGGCATCAGAGGGCCGCTCCCTTCAGGTTCAGCTCGCGGGCCAGGATGCCCATGTCCTTGTCGCCGCGGCCGGAGAGGTTCACCAGCAGCACGTCTTCCCTGCCCATCTTTGGGGCCATCCTGATGCATTCGGCGACAGCATGAGCGGATTCAAGCGCTGGCAGAATGCCTTCTGTGCGGGCGAGCATCACGGTGGCCTTCAGAGCTTCGTCGTCGGTTGCGGAAGTGTACTGAGCGCGGCCAGAGTCGTGCAGGGCCGCGTGCTCCGGGCCTACCGAGGCGTAATCAAGGCCTGCAGAGACGGAGTGCGTCAGCGACACCTGGCCTGCTTCGTCCTGCAAGACATAGGAGAAGGTCCCCTGCAATACACCGGGTGCGCCGCCGCCCTTGCCCGTATAGAAGCGGGCAGCGTGCTCGCCGAGGCCGTTGCCGCGACCGCCCGCCTCGACGCCAATCAGCCGGACGTTCGCATCAGGGATGAATTCGAAGAATGCCCCGATGGCGTTGGAGCCGCCGCCCACACAGGCGACCACGGCGCTGGGAAGCCGGCCAGCCTGCTCCAGAATCTGCGCACGCGCCTCAATGCTGATGACGCGATGGAAGTCGCGCACCATGGTTGGGTAGGGGTGCGCGCCAAGGACGCTGCCGAGCAGGTAGTGCGTGGTGCGGACATTGGTGACCCAGTCGCGCATCGCCTCGTTGATGGCGTCCTTCAGCGTGCAGGAGCCGGAGCCGACACCGCGCACCTCCGCGCCAAGCAGCCGCATGCGGTAGACGTTCAGCTCCTGCCGCCGCATGTCCTCCTCGCCCATGTAGATGACGCAATCGAGGCCGAAGAGAGCGCAGACGGTGGCCGTGGCGACGCCATGCTGGCCGGCCCCCGTCTCCGCGATGATGCGCTGCTTGCCCATGCGGCGGGCGAGCAATGCCTGGCCGAGGGCGTTGTTGATCTTGTGCGCTCCGGTGTGCAGCAGGTCTTCGCGCTTGAGGTAGATGCGCGCTCCGCCGAGCTGCTCCGACATCCGCCGTGCGAAATAGAGCGGGGTGGGGCGACCGGCGTAGTGATGCAGCAGGTCCGCAAGCTCCGCATGGAAGCTGGGGTCGGCTTGCGCTGCGGCGTAGGCATGCTCAAGCTCTTCGAGCGCCGCCATCAGCGTCTCCGGCACATAACGGCCGCCATAGGCGCCGAAGCGGCCGGCGACCGGGGCTGTGCGCGCGGACGATTCCTGGGGTGTTTCAACTGCGGTCGACATTGGCATTTCGCAGTCCCTCAGCGGCTAAGGCCGCACACGTCGTGGATAGTGCATGGATGGGTTCATCCCGTCCACTTCAAAGCCGAGGCGTTACTTGCCTCTGCAAAAACAGAAGAGCCGCGACGTGTTGGTCGCGGCTCCCAGTGGAATTCTTTTGCAAGTCTAAAGTCGATCTCGAAAGCTTCAGATGTGCAAGCGAACGTCCGCCGAGCCCGCTATTGTGCGCCAATAGCGGTAGGTAAATTGGAAGCGGCTGGAGAAGTTGCTCATCTTGCATTGACGATACAACAACCGCACGGTGCGCTGCAAGGCGTCTTCGCGCACGGCGGACGGCCTGATCCGTCTGCGCGGCTATACTTACTGGGAACTATACCCAATCAATGAGGATTTACATGCCACAACGGCAGACTGCCCGACATCTGGATGCACCGCGTTCCCGGCTACTTCCACCTATGAAACTGCTGGTGATCGCGACATCATCTTTGATGGTACTGCTGTTTCTGGCGGCGGCGTGGCTGCGGATGCGCTCGCCTTTTGAGTACGACTGGATCGAGGACGGCATGCTGGCGTCGGTTCAGCATATAGCGCAGGGACATCCGCTTTACCAGGCCCCTTCTGTAGAGTTCACTCCCTATCTCTACACGCCACTGTACCTGTACCTTGTGGCGGCTGCAGGCAAGGTCACTGGGGTGTCCTACGCGGCATTGCGACTGGTGTCGACGCTTAGCACCCTGGGCATCTTCGGCCTTATCTACTTGCTCGTGCAGCGCGAGACCAGCAACCGGGTCGCGGCGGCCGCATCGGTGGGCATGTTCGCAGCCTGTTATCCGCTGGCCTTGGCCAGCTTCGACGTGGGCCGCGTAGACATGCTCTACCTCTTCTTCGTCGCGGCGGCTTTGTTTGCCACCAAAAGACTGCATCCGGTGCTTGCTGGTCTGCTGTGGGTCCTGGCGTTCCAAACCAAGCAAGGAGTGCTGCCCATCGCGTTCTTGGCGCTCATCTATGATTGGCAGCGACCGCGGCGCATCTTGATGGGCCTGGGGAGCTATGCCGTGTTTCTCGCCGCCAGTATTCTGTGGCTGGATCATCTGTCGCACGGCTGGTACCGCTACTACGTGTTCGGCATGGCAGGAGGGTTCGGCATCAGCGTCCACCAAGCGCTGCGTTTCCTGCCGAACGATCTGATCGCGCCTTTTGGAATCGTGTTCCTTACACTTTTCGCCGCGCTTGTGCTCGCACCGCCACGGTGGCGCAGTCCCGCAACCAGTTTCTACATCATGGGAACCCTGGGGATGGTCTGTTTCACCGGCTATCTACGGGCGCATCGCGGGGCCAATATGAATGCGCTTCTGCCCGCCTATCTATGGATCGCAGTGCTGTTTGGCATTTCCATTGCGCGGTTGTACCAACTGATGGAGGAGAGCGACACGCGCTACGCGGCGCAAGTGTTGTCCATCCTGCTGATGGCAGCTACGCTGCAAATGGCGACTCACCTGTACAGTCCCAACGAGATGGTTATGACCGCCTCCGAGACCGCCGCCCGCAAGGCGTTTGAGGCCCAATTGCGGACCATCCCAGGCGAGGTACTCGTGCTGAGCCATCCTGAGGATGGGCGGATGGCAGGCAAACAGCTTTACGCTGGTAGCGAATCCGTAGGTGCCGTGCTGGAAGCGAAAAACCAACGGCCAGCAGTGGCGTTGCGACAGGAATACGCGGAAATGATCCGTAACCGGAGATGGTCAGCCATCGCACTGGACTCGAGTTGGACGCCCGTCGACTTCGCCGCCTCTTATCCGGTGAGAATGGCCGCAGCGGGAGCCGATTCGAGCCGATTCGGCAGTGAGCCGCAGTGGATATATTTTCCGTGTCCTGGAGACGACCGCGCGGATCCACGACTGCTCTTCCCGGGCGCGGTCGTGGACGAGTCGGGCTGCCGCTAAGTCCAGGGCGGAGTTGCCGCGCCCTTACTTGCTGTCGTCGCACCGCTGGCTCGGCACATAGGGTGCGATGATCCACCCGGGCCTGGTGAGCGGGCCCGTGCAGGGGATTCGAGTATGGATCGAGTAGTAGTCCTCTAAAGCGGGATCGACCTTGGGCATCGATTGTAGCCATTCTGTGGGTGATTCCGAGTCAAGCAGAATGGCCGAGAATCGGTGCTGCTGAAGAGCGGTCTCCATCTCGGCTTGCAACTCCGCACGGACGACGGGGTTCACGGGGCGCATTGCGTCGTGAATAGAGACTGTGTCAGCGTGGGCAGGCTTCCCCGCCATGATTGCGTAGTAGGGGTGCTGGGTGACATAGACATCGCCGGGCAGCGCGCGTATCTCCTCCTCCACCGCTTTCAGCGACCTTGTCTCCTCGGTTTTTAGGGCAAAACGGCCAGGGTTGTAGATGCCTGCGGACACCTGCAGCAAACAAGCAATGAGCACCAGCAATGCAAACTGCGGCTGAGAGAGTTCCATGGCACGCGCGCTCTCCAGCAGGCGGCTGAATGCGACTCCAAACAGGACGGCGACAAGCGCATAGACGGGCATGAATGTGTTGGCCGTAGCGCCGCCGTGACTGCCGATGAACCAGAAGAGCGGAAAGAGAATGAGCGATGCGAGATAGAAGCGCGTCCCCTGGCTCCGAAGAGACGGCCTCGTGAGGAAGGCGGCAGCAACAACCATCAGCACGGCGAGCGCAAGAGGCCTGAAAATGTCATAAGGCCAGTATTCCAGCGCCTGGCGCAACAGCAGGTCGGAGTTGGCCTTGGGCACCTGGAAAACGTAGAAGGAATACCAGCCATGGGTCTCATGATTCAGCCAGAGCACGCTGCCTGCAGCTCCCATCAGGAGCGTTGCCAAACCGAGGGCGGTTTTCTTCAACGAACGGAAGTTGAAGCAGAGCATCACGACCGCAGCAGGCAGAATGCTCTGCTTCGTTTGAAAGCAAAGCACCCAGGCGGCAGCGGCAATCACAGGATGCAAACGCCGTGTGCAGAACATGGCCACGAGCATCATCATGACGAAGAAGGAATCTAGGCGCCCCAGGTCGAACCATGCTTGGCAAATCGGATAGCATCCGGCGTAAAGACCGACAGCCGCGATGGCTGGCAGGTGCTTGCGAACTTCGCTCCATACCAGTAGATAGATCGCTCCGAAGCAGCCCAGCGTGGACAGGATGGAGGTTATCCGGAGCGTTTCAAAACTGACGCCTAGGCATTTGCCCAGTGCCGCAGCAGCATAGAAGTATCCAGGCGGATACATGTATGGGATAAAGTCGAGGCTGGGGCGCGGATAGAGCGTCTGCCCGTGGAACACGCGCAGCACGGAAACGACCATGTAGCCTTCCAGCTCCTCCAACTCGTACGGATACCGTAGGCGGCGGAGGGCCGAGACCAGGAACAGGATGACGGCAAGGAAAGAGAGTGCTCCGATAGCCACCCGAAGCAGCCTATCCAGTCGATGTACTGGCACGCAATCAACCAGACCGCTCTTCTCGCAATTTAGCATCGAAATAGCCACCTCATGTTCCTATATTCGGGGCTTGCACAGACAGGGTATAACGGACGCTCGACGCGACCTTGATACCAGGATCGCCCCGACCCGACCTGGTTCTATCCGGTGATGAAGAGCTTCCTCAGCCTCATCACCGGCCGCTCAAAGGCATAAAGAGAAACAGCGCAGATGATGGTGCTGGTTGCGAGCACAAAGAACATTCGCCCGTAAAGCTGCGCCGACGACCCAGGTGCTATAGGCCC